>NZ_JXYF01000025.1:0-18664 GCF_000967735.1 Paracoccus sp. S4493 | reverse complement strand
GGTGCGCTGTGGGGCGTGGCCCTGCGTGCCTGGGGGCAGGCGCTGGGCGATACGGATGTGCCCGATGCGGCCCGCGTGGCCGCAGGGGCGCGGGCGGGGATCGACGCAGTGACCCGCCTGGGCGGCGCGCGGCCCGGCGACAAGACGCTGGTCGATGCCTTTGCGCCCTTCGTCGACACGCTGCAGGGGCAGGTTGCCCAAGGTGCCGCGCTGGCCACCGCCTGGGAGGCCGCAGCAAGCGCGGCGACCGTGGCCGCGGATGCCACGGCGGGCCTGACGCCGCGCCTTGGCCGGGCACGTCCGCTGGCGGAACGCAGCATCGGGCATCCCGATGCGGGCGCGATCTCGCTGGCGCTGTGTGCGCGGGTCGTGGCCGGGGCGCTGGCCTGCTGAATTCGGGCGGCGCGACCGACGCGCCGCCCACGAACCATCATTCCAGACGGAGAGACATATGCGCATTGCTTTGGCCTTGGGGGATGCCGGGGGCGTCGGCCCGGAACTGGCGGCGAAACTGCTAGCCCATGACGACATGAAGGCCTTGGACGTGATCGTCGTGGGCGATGCGCGGGTGCTGGAGATGGGCGCGCGCCATGCAGGGGTCACGCTGGACCTGCCGCGGATCGGCGCCGATCAGGTCGGCCCCGACATGGCGCCGGGCCATGTGCTTCTGGATCTGGCGAATTGCGCGGTGGACGGCATGACCCTGGGCCAGTCCAGTGCCCATGCCGGCGCGGCCAGCCTGCAGAATTTCGGCTGCGTGCTGCAGCTGGCAGGGGCGGGGATCGCGGATGCGGCCATGTTCACGCCCTTCAACAAGCATTCGATGCGCCTGGCGCGGCCCAGCTATGTCGACGAGATCGGCTTCATCGACGCGGTGCTGAACGCCGATCGCAGCGGGCGCGAGTTCAACGTCCTGGAGGAAGTCTGGAACGCCCGCGTGACCAGCCACATTCCGCTGCGCAAGGTGGCCGACACGTTGACCACCGACCGCATCCTGGACAGCCTGCGCCTGACGGCCGAGGTGATGGCCGGTGCGGGCAAGCCCGGCGCGCGGATCGGCGTCGCCGCGCTGAACCCCCATGCGGGCGACGGCGGCAATTTCGGCCACGAGGATGACGAGATCCTGGCCCCCGCCGTGGCGCAGGCCGTGGCCCTAGGCATCGACGCCAAGGGGCCGATCCCGTCCGACACCGTCTTCGTGCGTGCCATCCGCGGCGAATTCGACGCAGTGCTGACCATGTATCACGACCAGGGCCAGATCGCGATGAAGCTGATGGGCTTTGACCGCGGCGTAACGCTGATCGCGGGTTACGGCTTTCCGATCGTGACGCCCGCGCATGGCACGGCCTTCGACATCGCGGGGCAGGGGCGGGCCGATCTGGGCGCGACGCTGACCGCCGCGCGCCTTGGCCGCGACCTGGCCGCGCTGAACCCAGCCCGCGCGCCGCGCGCGTTGCCCGCGGGCTGGGCGCAGGCAGAAGTCGCCCCGACATTGCTGGTCGCCGAATAGGCGCCCGGTCTTCTTCCCGCCGCAAGCGGGTCGCATCATCTTTGGGAGGAGAGAGAGAATGACCATCAAGACCGCATTGATCGCAGGCACCGCCCTGCTGGCCGCCGCCGTCCCGGCGCTGGCGGAATGGACCCCCGAACGCCCGGTGGAATTCGTCGTGGCATCCGGGGCCGGCGGCGGGACCGACAATTTCGCCCGCACCATCCAGGCCGCGCTGACGCGCAACGACATCCTGGACCAGAACATGGTCGTGCTGAACAAGGGCGGCGGTTCGGGGGCCGAGGCGTTCCTGTACGCCCGCCAGAACGCCGCCGATCCGCACAAGCTGATCTTCGGGACGAACAACGTCTATCTGCTGCCCCATGTGGCCCAGCTGGCCTATTCGGCCGAGGACCTGCAGCCCGTCGCAGCGCTGGCGCTGGACGAGTTCCTGATCTGGGTCAAGGCCGACGCCCCCTGGCAGACCTCGATGGAGCTGATCGAGGCGGCCAAGGCCGAACCCGGCGCCATCGTCTTTGGCGGCAGCCAGTCCAAGGACACCGACGAGACGCTGGTGGCGCTGATCGAACAGACCACCGGCGCCGATTTCAAGTACGTCCCCTTCAACGGCGGCGGAGAGGTCGGCGTGCAGCTGGCCGGCGGCCATATCGCCGCGAACGTCAACAACCCGAACGAGAACTTCGGCCAGTGGCAGGCCGGCGCGATCCGTCCGCTGTGCGTGTTCTCGCCCGAACGGATGGCGGAATCCGAGCCGGTCAGCGGCGACATGGGCTGGCACGACATCCCGACCTGCGCCGAACAGGGGCTGGAGATCGAGCGGTACCAGATGCCGCGCACCGTCTGGCTGCCCGCGGGCACGGACCCCGAGGTGGTGGCCTTTTACCAGGACGCCCTGACCCGCGTGGCCGAGACCGAGGAATGGAAGGACTACCTTGCCAAGACCTCGCAGACCGCGGCGGTGCTGACCGGGGACGACCTGACGGCCTTCATCGAGGAGAACGAGGCCGCGACCGTGACCGTCTTCGAGGCCGAGGGCTGGGTCACCGCCGCCGCGCAGTAAGCGCATCGGGGCATCCGGGATCGTCCGGGTGCCCCTTTTGCCCATGGGGAAAGGGAGGGTCATGACCGTCAGACGTTTTCATGCCGAGATCGGCACGGCAATCACCACCGGCGCATTGGGCGTGGCGGCCATCATCGGCGCCGCCGAACTGGGCACCGGGTGGAGCGATCATGGCCCGCAGCCGGGCTATTTTCCCTTCTGGGTGGCGATCGTTCTGATCGCGGGCAGCCTGTGGAACCTGGGCGGCGCGCTGGTTGCGCATCGCAAGGCTCAGCGCACGGCCCCCGACCCCCTGGATGACCCGGAGGAGCCGTTCCTGCCGCGCCAGAACCTGATCCGCATCGCGACCTTCCTGGGGGCGATGACGGCCTTCGTCATCGGCATGCTGACGGTCGGCTTCTATGTCGCGGCGACCTTCTACATCGGGCTGACCGCCTGGCGGCAGGGCGGGTTCCGCCTGTGGAAAGGCCTGGCCATCGGCGCGGGTTTCGCCGTCAGCCTGTACCTGATCTTCGAGACGATCTTTCAGATTCCGCTGTTGAAGGGGCCGCTGGAGCCGCTTCTGGGCATCTATTAAGGGGCCGCGACAATGGGCAATTTCGATCTGCTGATGCACGGGTTTTCCGTGGCCATCACCCCGATGCACCTGATGCTGATGGTCGCGGGCGTGCTGATGGGACTGGTCGTGGGCGTGCTGCCCGGGCTGGGGGCGCCCAACGGGGTGTCGCTGCTGATCCCGCTGACCTTTGCGCTGGACCCGACATCGGCCATCATCCTGCTGACATCGATGTATTGGGGGGCGCTGTTCGGCGGGTCCACCACGTCGATCCTGTTCAACATTCCGGGGGAACCGTCATCGGTCGCCACCACCTTCGACGGCTATCCGATGGCACGCAACGGACAGTCGACACGCGCGCTGACGCTGGCCTTCGTGTCGGCGGGGGTTGGCGCGCTGATGGGTATTCTGGTCATCACCCTGCTGGCGGGCTGGGCGTCGCAATTCGCGCTGCGCTTCGGTGCGCCCGAATATTTCGCGGTCTATTTCTTGGCCTTCGCGGCCTTCATCGGCATGGGCAGCGCCGCCCCGATGAAGACGCTGGTGTCGCTGACGACCGGCCTGATCCTGACATCCGTGGGCATGGACAGCGTGACCGGGTCCATCCGCCTGACCTACGGATTCTCGGACCTGCTGGGCGGGATCAGCTTCCTGGTGGTGGTGATCGGCCTCTTCGGCATCGGAGAACTGCTGGCCACCGTGCAGGAGGGGCTGCGGTTCCGCGGCGTGTCCTCCAGGATCGACCTGCGCGATGTTCTCAAGACCCTGGCCGAGCTGCCGAAATACTGGGCCACGACCCTGCGGTCGGGCCTGATCGGCATCTGGATGGGCATCACGCCGGGCGGGCCGACGGCGGCCAGCTTCATGTCCTATGGCGTGGCGCGCCAGGCATCGCGCAAGGGCGCGGCCTTCGGGTCGGGACGCCCCGAGGGGATTGTCGCGCCTGAAACGGCGGATCACAGCGCGGGCACCTGCGCGATGCTGCCGATGCTGGCCCTGGGCGTGCCGTCATCGGCCACCGCGGCGGTGATGATGGGTGGGCTGATGATCTGGGGCCTGACGCCGGGGCCGATGCTGTTCGCGACCCAGCCCGATTTCGTCTGGGGCCTGATCGCCAGCATGTACGTGTCGAACCTGCTGGGCGTGATCCTGGTCCTGGCCACCGTGCCGATGTTCGCGGCGCTGCTGCGCATCCCCTTCACCATCATCGGGCCGATGATCGTCGCGATGTGCTTCGTCGGCGCCTACACGGTGTCCGGGGCGACGTTCGATCTGTGGCTGGTGCTGATCTTCGGTTTCGTGGGCTTCATGTTCACCAAGCTGGACTATCCGCTGGCGCCGATGATCCTTGCCATGGTCCTGGGCCACAAGGCCGAGAACGCGTTCCACCAGTCGATGCTGCTGTCGGACGGATCGCTTGGCATCTTCTTTGCCAACCCGTTGGTGACAGGGATCATGATCGTGGCGCTGGCGCTGCTGATCCTGCCCAAGACGCTTGGCCTGGCGCTCAGCCTGCGCCGCAACCGCAAGGTGGTCGCATGAACCTGATCGGTCATTTTGCCGCCCGCCACGGGCGCACCGTCCAGACCGCGATCATCGGCACCGGCGGGTTCGGGCGCAGCTATCTGGCGCAGGCGCGCCATGTGGACGGGCTGGCCTGCCGGGTGGCGGTGGACCGCGATGCAGAGACGGCGGCGGCGGCGCTGGCATCTGTCGGCGTGGACGTGGCGCGGATCGTTTCCTGCACCGACGCGGCGGCCGCGCGAACGGCTTGGGATGCGGGATACTGGATCGCCGCCGGCGATCTGGCCGCGGTGGCCGCCCTCCCGCTGGACGTCGTGCTGGAGGCCACCGGCGACCCCGAGGCCGGCGCCCGCCATGCGGAGATGGCCATTGCGGCGGGACATCACGTCGTCATGGTCACCAAGGAGACCGACAGCGTCATCGGCCCGATCCTGTCGCGCATGGCCCGCGACCGGGGCGTGGTCGTGGCGCCGGTGGACGGTGATCAGCCCAGCCTGCTGATCGGGCTTGCGACCTGGGCGCGGGTCATCGGCCTGCGGATCATCGCGGCGGGCAAGTCCAGCGAATACGATTTCGTCTTCGATCCCGATACGGGGCAGGTGATCAGCAATGGCACGGCTGTGGCCGCGCCGGGGCTGGCCGACTGGCTGGACCCGGCGGATCGGCCCTGGGCCGATGTGGCCGCGGGCCGGGCGCACGCCCTGCGCGCGCTGCCGCAGCGCGCCGTGCCGGACCTGTGCGAACTGACACTGGTCGCCAATGCCCTGGGGCTGATGCCGGACCGTGCGGACCTGCACGCCCCCATCGCCCGCATCCCCGAGGTCGCAGACCTGATGACCGACCAGGGCGGTCTTCTGTCGGGGCAGGGGCGGCTGGACGTGTTCCACTGCCTGCGCTTGGCCGGCGAGGTCAGCTTCGCGGGCGGCGTCTTCGTCACCGTGGCCTGCGATGACGCCGCGACATGGGACATGCTGCGCGACAAGGGCCATGTCGTGTCCCGCGACGGGCGCACCGCGATGATCGGCCTGCCGCGCCACCTGCTGGGGCTGGAGGCTGCGACGACGGTGTTTGAGGCGGCGCTGCACGGCGTCTCCTCCGGCGCGCGCGCCCCGCGCCCGGTCGTGGATCTGACCGCCTTCGCCGATTCCGACCTGCCCGCCGGTACCGTCCTGCGGGCCGAGGGGCATCATCACAGCATCGCCCATGTATCAAGCCGCATGACGCCCGCGCGGGCGGTCGCGGACGATGTGCCGGTGCCGTACTACCTGGCCGCCGGGCGGGCGCTGCGCCGCGACGTGGCGGCAGGGCAACCGATCCTGTGTGGCGACGTGGCACTGGACGAAGGCTCGACGCTCCTCCGGCTGCGCCGGATGCAGGACGCCGTCACCGATTGGGGGCTTGCCTCCGGGGCTTGAAGCCCGTCCGCCACGCGGGCATTGAGGGCAGGCACCAACCGGAGGCCTGCCCGATGCGCGTGATCTTCATGGGAACGCCCGACTTCTCGGTCCCCGCCCTGCGGGCCATCGCCGCGCGCCACGACGTGGTGGCGGTCTATTCCCAACCGCCCCGCGCGGCCGGGCGCGGGCAAAAGCCGCGCCCCTCTCCGGTGGCCTTGGCGGCACAGGACCTGGGGATCCCGGTCCGCACCCCGGCCCGCCTGCGCGACCCCCAGGAACAGGCCGACTTCGCTGCGCTTGACGCGGATGTGGCGGTGGTCGTGGCCTATGGCCTGATCCTGCCGCAGCCGGTGCTGGATGCACCGCGCCTTGGCTGCCTGAACATCCATGCCTCGATCCTGCCGCGCTGGCGGGGGGCGGCACCCATCCACCGCGCGATCCTGGCGGGGGATGCGGAAACCGGCGTCGCGATCATGCAGATGGAGGCGGGGCTGGATACCGGCCCGGTGCTGGCCCTGACCCGCACGCCCATCGCCGCGGACGACACCACGGCCAGCCTGCACGACCGACTGTCGGCGATGGGGGCAGACCTGATCTGCGACGTGCTGGACCGCCTGCCGCTGCCCGCCGTGCCTCAGGCGCAGGATGGCGTGACCTACGCCGCCAAGATCGACAAGGCAGAGGCGCGTATCGACTGGACCCTGCCTGCCGAACAGGTGGACCGCCAGATCCGCGGGCTGTCGCCCTTTCCGGGGGCGTGGTGCATGATCGGGGACGAACGCGTGAAGCTGCTTGCCAGCACCGTCGTCCCGGGACAGGGCGACCCCGGAACGGTCCTGCCCGATTTCACCATCGTATGCGGCTCCGGGGCGGTGCGCATCACACTGGCACAACGTGCGGGCAAGCGGCCGATGATCCCTGCCGACCTGCTGCGCGGTTGGGCGCTGCCCCCCCGGTTGGGCTAGGGCCGCATCAGCGGCCCGTCGCGCCCGGACGCGGTGGGGGCTTGCCCCCACCCGGCGGGCGCGACCGCCATCGCGGGACGCAAACGGCGCCCCGCGTGATGCTCAGATCGCGCCGTGACAGTGCTTGAACTTCTTGCCCGATCCGCAAGGGCACGGATCGTTGCGCGCAGGCATCCCCCAGGTCGACGGATCGGCCTCGTCAAAGCCCGGGCGCGGCGCGGAAGGAGCTTCGGGCGCGGTGGGCGCGGGCGCTGCCGCCTCCGGTTCTGCCGATGCCTCCTCCTGGACCTGCTGCTGCTGGCGGGCCATCTGGGCCGCCATCTCGTCGCGCTCGGCCTGCGTCAGGGGTCGGATCTGCGCCAGCCGCTGCGTCACGTCAAAGCGCAGGCCGTCCAGCAGCGTCTCGAACAGCTGGAAACCCTCGGTCTTGTACTCCGCCAACGGGTCGCGCTGCGCATAGCCGCGGAAGCCCACGACTGAACGCAGGTGATCCAGCGTCATCAGGTGCTCGCGCCATTTCTGGTCGATCTGCTGCAACAGGACCTGCTTCTCGATCTGAACCATGGTCTCGGGGCCGAAGGCCGCGGCCTTGTCCGCCATATAGGCGTCGCTGGCCTCGGTGATGCGTTCGCGCATCACGTCATGGTCCACGCCGTCCTCGGCCGCCCAATCCGCGACCGGCAGGTTCAGGTTCAGCCGCTCGCGGACCGATTTCTTCAGCCCCTCGGTGTCCCATTGCTCGGGATAGCTGCGGGGCGGCATGTGCTCGTCGATCAGGTCCTCGATCACCTGGTGCCGCATGTCGGCAGTGATCTCTCCGACCTCCTCGCTGTCCATGATCTCGCGGCGCTGGCCGAAGATCGCCTTGCGCTGGTCGTTCATCACGTCGTCGAACTTCAGCAACTGCTTACGGATGTCGAAGTTGCGGCCCTCGACCTTGGCCTGTGCGCGTTCCAGCGACTTGTTCACCCAAGGGTGGATGATCGCCTCGCCCTCCTTCATGCCAAGCGTCGACAGGACCTTGTCCAGACGCTCGGAGCCGAAGATCCGCATCAGGTCGTCGTCCAGCGACAGGAAGAACAGCGACCGTCCGGGATCACCCTGGCGGCCCGAACGGCCGCGCAGCTGGTTGTCGATCCGCCGGCTTTCGTGGCGTTCGGTGCCCAGCACGAACAGCCCGCCCGCCGCCAGGACCTTTTCCTTCTCTCCGGCATGCTCGGCCTCGATCCGGGCGCGAAGCTCGTCGGGATGGGCGTCCGGATCGGCCTTCAGGGCCTCCATCACCTTCATCTCGACATTGCCGCCCAGCTGGATGTCGGTGCCGCGACCAGCCATGTTGGTGGCGATCGTCACCGCGCCCAGCTTGCCGGCATCGGCCACGATCTGCGCCTCGGCCTCGTGCTGGCGGGCGTTCAGGACGTTGTGGGGCACGCCGTCCTTCTTCAGCATCTCGGACAGCAGCTCGGACTTCTCGATGCTGGTGGTGCCGACCAGGATCGGCTGGCCCTTGGCATGGGCCTCCTTGATCGCCTCGACGACGGCGGCGTTCTTCTCGGTCGCGGTGCGATACACGCGGTCATGGTCGTCGATCCGCGCGATGCCGCGATTGGTCGGAACCTCGACCACGCCCAGCTTGTAGATCTCGGCGAATTCCTCGGCCTCGGTCGATGCCGTGCCGGTCATGCCCGCCAGGCGCTGATACAGGCGGAAGTAGTTCTGGAAGGTGACCGAGGCGAGGGTTACGTTCTCGGGCTGGATCTCGACGCCTTCCTTGGCCTCGATCGCCTGGTGCAGGCCGTCCGACAGGCGGCGGCCCTTCATCATCCGTCCGGTGAACTCGTCGATCAGCATCACCTCGCCGTCGCGCACCATGTAATGCTGGTCCCTCAGGAACAGCTTGTGCGCGCGCAGGGCCTGGCTGGCATGGTGGACGATGGTGGTCGATTCCGGATCATAGAGGGTCTGCCCCTCGGGCAGGACGCCGTCGGCCTGCAGGCGCGTCTCCAGGAACTCGTTGCCGTCCTCAGTGAAGGTTGCGTTGCGGGACTTCTCGTCCAGCTTGTAATGCTCCTCGGTCAGCAGGGGCACATAGGCATCCAGGATGCGGTACAGCTCGGACCGGTCCTGGCTGGGGCCGCTGATGATCAGCGGCGTGCGTGCCTCGTCGATCAGGATGCTGTCGACCTCGTCGACGATGGCGAAGTTGTGACCGCGTTGGACCATCTCGGCCACGCTGCCCTTCATGTTGTCGCGCAGATAGTCGAAGCCCAGCTCGTTGTTGGTGGCATAGGTCACGTCGCAGGCATAGGCGTCGCGCTTTTCGCCCTCGGGCTGGAACGGCACGACCACGCCGCAGGACATGCCCAGCTGGGCATAGACCTTGGACATCCATTCGGCATCGCGTTTCGCCAGATAGTCGTTGACGGTGACGACATGGACGCCCTTGCCCGACAGCGCGTTCAGGTAGGCGGGAAAGGTGGCGACCAGGGTCTTGCCCTCGCCGGTCTTCATCTCGGCGATGTTTCCCTGATGCAGGAAGATCCCGCCCATCAGCTGCACGTCGAAGGCCCGCAGGCCAAGCGCGCGGCGCGCACCCTCGCGGCAGTTGGCGAACGCCTCGGGCAGGATGTCGTCCAGCGATTCGCCGCCCGCCACGCGGGCCTTGAATTCGGCGGTCTTGTCGACCAGCCCCTGATCGGACAATGCCTTGAAGCTGTCCTCAAGGGCGTTGATGCGGGCGACCAGCGCGCGCGTGCCCTTGACCTTGCGGTCATTGGGCGTGCCAAAGACCATCTTCGCCAGATTACCGATCATGTTACCTTCGCCATCACGTTGTCGGGAAGGGACGTCACCTGCGGCCCACTTGCCCGCGCCGGTCGCATTGCCGTATCAGGGGCGTTGAACGAACGCGGCGGCGGCGCCTTCCACGGAGTTGGTTTGGATGTAGGCGCAGCCCACCTGACTGTCAATGTTGGCCCGGCCCCCGCGGGGGTGCGCGCCGTGAAAGGACCCATCCCCATGACCCGATCGACTTTGCTGGCCGCAGCCGTGCTTGCCGCCCTTTCCGCCCCCGCCCTGGCGCAGGACGCCGATGCCGACCAGGTGGTCGCCACCGTGAACGGCCAGGAGATCACCCTGGGCCAGATGATCGTCATGAAGCAGTCGATCCAGGACCCGGCCATGGCCGAGATGCCCGACCAGGCGCTGTGGGACGTGATGCTGGACCAGCTGATCCGCCAGACCGCCGTGGCCGAATCCGCCGAGGACACCGCCGGCGTGCGCGCCCAGCTGGAGCTGCAGCGCCGCAACACCCTGGCCTCGGCCGCGGTCAGCCAGATCGCCCAGGCCGAGCCCACCGAGGAGGAGCTGCAGGCCAGCTATGACCGCCTGTTCGCCGATGCGGGCAGCGTGACGGAATACAACGCCGCCCATATCCTGGTCGACAGCCAGGAGAAGGCCGCCGAACTGAAGGCCGAGGTCGATGGCGGCGCCGATTTCGGCACCGTGGCCGAGGCGAACTCGACCGGGCCGTCGGGTCCGAACAAAGGCGACCTGGGCTGGTTCGCCGCCGACCAGATGGTGCCGCCCTTTGCCGAGGCCGTCGCCGCGCTGGAGCCGGGCCAGGTCAGCGACCCGGTCGAGACCGAATTCGGCTGGCACGTCATCAAGCTGAACGAGACCCGCCTGCGCGAGGCGCCCCCGCTGGCCGAGGTCCGTGACCAGATCAGCCAGATGGTCCTGCGCGAGAAGGTCGAGGCCCAGATCCAAAGCCTGGTGACCGCCGCCGACGTCAAGAAGACCGAAGGCCTGGACCCCGCCCAGCTGAACGCCACCGACCTGCTGGAGGCCGAGTGATGGGAAAGGCGGGTCTGCCCATCTCTCCTCTGGCACCTGCGCGGTTTCCTGACCTGCCAGTGATCGCGGGTGTCGATTTCGCCAGCGCCGCCGCCGGGATCAAGTACCAAGGCCGCAGCGACGTCACGCTGATCCGCATCGCGCCGGGCAGCACGGTGGCCGGGGCCTTTACCCGGTCGTCCACACGCGCCGCGTGCATCCTGGACAACCAGGCCAAGCTGGCGCAGGGGGGCGATGCGCCCGACGGCGCGGCGATCCTGATCAATTCCGGCAACGCCAATGCCTTCACCGGCGCGCGCGGCCAGCAGTCGGTTGATGCCGTCTGCGCGGCCGTGGCGGGTGCGCTTGACCTGCCGCAGGGGCGGGTCTTCACCTCGTCGACCGGCGTGATCGGAGAGCCGCTGCCGCACGAGCGGATCGTGGCTATCGTGGGCGATCTGGCACGTGATCTGGATGCGGGCGGGGTCGCCGATGCGGCGCGTGCGATCATGACCACCGACACCTTTCCCAAGGGCGCGTCCGCGATCCTGGCGGACGGCACCCGCATCGCGGGCATCGCCAAGGGTTCTGGGATGATCGCGCCCGACATGGCGACGATGCTGGTCTATCTGTTCACCGATGCCACGGTGCCTGCAGCCGTGCTGCAGCAGGCACTGTCCTCCGGGCTGGACGCGACCTTCAACGCGATCACCGTGGACAGCGACACGTCCACGTCCGACGCGCTGATCCTGGCCGCGACGGGGCAGGGGGCGGGCGCGCCCATCACCGATCTGGACAGCGATGCGGGGCGCGACTTCGTGACCGCGCTGCACGGCGTCATGCGCGATCTGGCCCATCAGGTCGTCCGCGACGGCGAGGGCGCCACCAAGTTCGTCGAGATCGCCGTGACGGGCGCCGCGGATGCGGCCGACGCGCATCGCGTGGCCATGGCCATCGCCAATTCGCCGCTGGTCAAGACCGCCATCGCCGGACAGGACGCCAACTGGGGCCGCATCGTGGCCGCGGTGGGCAAGTCGGGCGCGCGCGCCGACCGTGACCGCCTGCGCATCGCGTTCGGGGACATGGTCGTGGCCCGCGACGGCTGGCGCGATCCCGACTATGACGAAGCCGCCGCCAGCGCCTACATGCGCAACCAGGACCTGCGGATCGCCGTCGATCTGGGCCTGGGTGACGCGGCGCGGACGGTCTGGACCTGCGATCTGACGCACGGCTATATCGACATCAACGCGGATTACCGGTCGTGAAGACCGTCTTGGTGTCCGCGGTGGCACTGATCGATCCCGACGGGCGGGTGCTTCTGGCACAGCGCCCGCCGGGCAAGTCCATGGCGGGCCTGTGGGAATTCCCCGGCGGCAAGGTCGAACCCGGAGAGACCCCCGAGGCTGCCCTGATCCGCGAGCTGGAGGAGGAGCTGGGCATCCAGACCTGGAACAGCTGCCTGGCACCGCTGACCTTTGCCAGCCACGCCTATGACACGTTCCACCTGCTGATGCCGCTGTTCGCCTGCCGCCGCTGGCAGGGAATCGTCCAGCCGCGCGAAGGGCAGCAGCTGGCTTGGGTTCGGGCGCGCGATTTGCGCGATTACCACATGCCTGCAGCAGACATTCCCCTCATCCCGGCCCTGCAGATGTGGCTATAGTGTCGCAAATTTGAGTGATCCGATTGCATTGTTGCTGAAAAAAGTCGTAGATGATCAAGTTGCGAACGATTTTTTAACCATTTCATGACTAACTTTGTTTAGGGCACAGAGGAGGCTTGACATGATTCGCACTATTTCCGTCGGCAGCTACATCTCGATCCAGGGTCTTTTCGAGGGCTCGACCGCGGATGGGAACATCCTGGTCCGCGTCGGCAACCGCACCTTCGAGGGCAAGCCGGTCGGCCACTGACCGTTCCGGCGCACGGGGGAGCGTAGCGCCAAGGGAACCGCATGAACACCAAGGGGGTGATCCGAAAGGGTAACCCCCTTTTCCGTTCCATCCTGCCGGACCTTGGAACGCAAAAAGCCGGGCGATCGTATCGCCCGGCTTTCGCATGTCGCAGACGGTCGCTTACAGCGAGCGTTCGACCTCTTCGCGTTCAAAGATCTCGATGACATCGCCAGGGCGGATGTCGTCATAGTTCTCGAAGGCCATGCCGCATTCCTGACCGGACTGCACTTCCTTGACCTCGTCCTTGAAGCGCTTGAGCGTCTTCAGCGTGCCTTCGTGGATCACCACGTTGTCGCGCAGCAGGCGCACGCCGGCCGAACGACGGGCCACGCCCTCGGTCACCAGACAGCCGGCGACGTTGCCGACGCCCGTAACGCGGAACACTTCCTTGATGGTCGCGTAACCGATGAAATTCTCGCGAATCTCGTTGGACAGCATGCCCGAAGCGGCGGCCTTGATGTCGTCCAGCAGGTTGTAGATGATCGAGTAGTAGCGGATCTCGACACCCTTCTGGTTCGCGGCGTTGCGGGCCGGAGCGTTGGCCCGGACGTTGAAGCCGATGACCGGAGCGCCCGACGCCTCGGCCAGGCCGATGTCGGATTCGGTGATCGCACCCACGCCGTAATGCAGCACGCGGACGCGGACCTCGTCGTTGCCGACCTTTTCCAGGGCCTGCACGATGGCCTCGGCCGAACCCTGCACGTCGGCCTTGAGGACGACCGCCAGTTCGGACACGTTCACGTCCGCCTTGGCCTTGGCCATCATCTGCTCCAGCGTGGTCGCGGCACCGGCTGCGGCGCGCTTGTCCTTGGTCTGCTGGGCGCGGAACTCGGCGATCTCGCGGGCCTGGGCCTCGGTCTCGACCACGTTCAGCACGTCTCCGGCCTCGGGCGTGCCGTTCAGGCCCAGAACCTCGACCGGGACGGACGGGCCGGCTTCCTCGACGCGGTCGCCCTTGTCGTTGATCAGGGCGCGGACCTTGCCCCACTGCTCGCCCACGACGAAGATGTCGCCGCGGCGCAGGGTGCCGTGCTGCACCAAGACGGTGGCCACGGGGCCGCGTCCGACATCCAGCTGCGCCTCGATGACCGCGCCCTGTGCGGCACGGTTCGGGTTGGCGCGCAGCTCCAGCAGTTCGGCCTGAAGCGCGATGGCCTCCAGCAGGTTGTCCAGGCCCAGGCCGGTCTTGGCCGAGACCTCGACATCCTGCACGTCGCCCGACATGGCCTCGACGACCACCTCGTGCTGCAGCAGGTCGGTGCGGACCTTCTGCGGGTCGGCCTCGTGCTTGTCGATCTTGTTGATCGCCACGATCATCGGCACGTTGGCGGCCTTGGCGTGGTTGATGGCCTCGACGGTCTGGGGCATCACGGCATCATCCGCCGCGACCACCAGCACCACGATATCCGTGACGTTCGCGCCACGGGCACGCATCGACGTGAAGGCCGCGTGGCCCGGCGTGTCCAGGAAGGACAGGATGGCGCCACTGTCGGTCGTCACCTGATAGGCGCCGATATGCTGCGTGATGCCGCCGGCTTCGCCCGAAACGACGGAGGCCTTGCGGATCGCGTCCAGCAGCGAGGTCTTGCCGTGGTCGACATGGCCCATGATCGTGATGATCGGCGGGCGAGGCTGCATGTCCTCGTCGCGATCGACCGTCGGGGCGATGACCTGCTCCACATCGCTGTCGCTGACGCGCAGGACCTTGTGGCCGAATTCCTCGATCACCAGCTCGGCGGTATCGGCGTCGATGGGCTGGTTGGCGGTGACCATCATGCCCATCTTCATCAGCGCCTTGACCACGTCGGCGGCGCGTTCGGTCATGCGGTTGGCCAGCTCCTGGACCACGATGGTCTCGGGCAGGCGCACTTCGCGGAACTGCTTTTCGGGACGGGCGGACTGGCCCATCGCCTTCTGGCGGGTGCGTTCCTGCTTGCGCTTCATCGCGGCCATGCTGCGCTGGCGGCCGCCTTCGCCGTTCAGCGCCTGGTTCAGCGACAGCTTGCCGCCGCGACGGTTGTCGTCGGTGGTCTTGGCCTTGGCGGTCTTGTCGCGGTCCGTGCGCTCGACGCGGTCGGTCTTGCGGGCCACGCCGGTCGTGACGCCCTTGGTCTCGGCGCGCGAGGCGGCAGCCTCGATCGCGGCCTGATCGGGGGCGGCGGGCTTGGTCGCACCTGCCGAGGGCTTGGGACGCTCTTGGCGCGGCTCTGCCTTGCGGCGGGCCTCGTCGGCGGCATCCTGCGCGGCTTGGGCCTCGGCCAGGGCTTTGGCCTTGAGGGCCTCCTCGCGCTCGCGCTCCTCGCGGGCCTTGGCCTCGATCTCGGCGCGGCGGCGCTCGCGCTCCTCCTCGCGGGCCTTCTCGTCGGCCAAGCGCTTGGCGGCGTCATCAGCCTCGCGTGCCTTGGCGGCGGCAAGGGCCTTCAGGCGGCGCTCCATCTCGGCATCGGAGATGCCTGCGGGGCGCTTGGAGCTGTCGCCGGCCACGCGGGCGGTCAGCGGGTTCTTTTCTTTCTGCGCATCCGTCATCGGCGCGGCTGCCTTGGGCACCACGACGCGCTTGCGCTTGGTTTCGACGACGACGCTTTTGGTGCGACCGTGGCTGAAGCTTTGCTTGACTGCGCCGGGGCGATTACCGCCACCAAGGCCCAAGGGGGTTTTTCCGTCTTTGTCGCTCATCTGCGTCTTCATTCCTTCCCGACAGCCGTATTGCCGTCGTCATGCCCGCGCAGACCCGTTAGTCTGCCGGCTTCCAAGATCACCTTGTCCGTCAGGCCACCCTTCGCAAGCGCGCCGTGTATGACATGACTGCGCCCAAAGGACAAACCCAATTCTGATGCGGTCAGGCAGCCGAACCAGCGTCCGCCGGTGGGCGTCCACAGCTTGCCCTTGCCGCGGTCCGACCCGTCGCTGGCCTGAAGCAGCACCTTGGCGCGACCTTCGGCCAGCCAGCCCTTGACCTTTTCGAACCCCGCCACCGCGCGGCCGGATTTCCGCGTCAGCGACACCAGTTCGACCAGCCGGCGGGCGATGCCCGCCTCGACAAGATCGGCCAGGTCGGGGGCGGCCTGGACCGGAGCCTTGGCGGCACGAGAGAACAATCCCTTGGTCACCGCCTTGTTCAGGGCCGCCTTGTCGGCGGCGACCCAGATGCCGCGACCGGGCAGCTTTTCCGCCAGGTCCGGCACGACCTGCCCGTCGGGGCCGATCACGAAACGGATCAGGCCCCGCTTGGGTTGCACCTCGCCGGTGGCGATGCACCGGCGTTCCGGGTCGTCGTCCCGGTCCTTGTCATGTCCACCACGGCTCAATCTGTGCTCCGATCCGGGGCGATCAGGCCCCGGCCTCCTCGTTGTCGTCATCGTCCTGCAGGTCGTCTTCCGCATCCGTGTCGTCCAGCTCGGTCGGATCGACCCAGCCCAGCATCACGCGCGCGGTCATGACCATGGTCTGCGCATCTTCCAGCGTCACGCCATAGGGCTCCAGCAGGCCTTCGTCCTTGACGCGGGCACCGTTGACGGTGGTCCAGCCACCGGCCAGCTCCCAGTCGGCGCAGGTCGCGAAATCTTCCAGCGTCTTGACGTCGTCCTTGGCCAGCGCCTCTACCATCTGGGGTGTCAGACCCTCGAATTCAATGAGGCTGTCCTCGGCGCCCAGGGCACGCGCGGCGTCCAGGGCGGCCTTGTTCTTGGCCTCCAGCACGTCGCGGGCGCGGGCCTGCAGCTCGGCTGCGGTGCCTTCGTCGACCCCGTCGATCGTCAGCAGCTCGTCCTGGTCGACATAGGCGACCTCCTCCAGGTTGGTGAACCCTTCGGCCACCAGCAGCTGGGCGAAGAACTCGTCCAGGTCCAGCTGCTCCATGAACAGCGCGGTGCGGGTGTTGAACTCTGCCTGACGACGCTTGGATTCCTCCTCGTCGGTCAGGATGTCGATATCCAGGCCGGTCAGCTGGCTGGCCAGGCGCACGTTCTGGCCGCGACGGCCGATGGCCAGCGACAGCTGCTCGTCGGGGACGACGACCTCGATCTTGTTGGCCTCCTCGTCGAAGACGACCTTGCTGACCTCGGCGGGCTGCAGCGCGTTGACCAGGAAGGTCGCCTGGTCTTCGTTCCACGGGATGATGTCGATCTTTTCGCCCTGCAGTTCGCCGACGACGGCCTGCACGCGGCTGCCGCGCATGCCGACGCAGGCGCCGACCGGGTCGATGCTGCCGTCATGGCTGATCACGGCGATCTTGGCGCGCGAACCGGGGTCGCGGGCGACGGCCTTGATCTCGATCACGCCGTCATAGATCTCGGGGACTTCCATCTTGAACAGTTCGGCCATGAACTGCGGGTCGGTGCGCGACAGGAAGATCTGCGGCCCGCGCGTCTCGCGGCGCACGTCCTTGATATAGGCGCGGATGCGGTCGTTCGGACGATAGCTTTCGCGGCCGATCTTCTCGTTGCGGCGCAGGATCGCCTCTCCGCGGCCGACGTCGACGATGATGTTGCCGTATTCCTCGCGCTTGACGACACCGTTGATGATGCTGCCGGCGCGATCCTTGAATTCCTCGTACTGGCGGTCGCGCTCGGCCTCGCGGACGCGCTGCAGGATCACCTGCTTGGCGGATTGCGCGGCGATGCGGCCCAGTTCGACCGGGGGGACCTGGTCGATGATCTCGTCGCCGATCTGGGGGTTGTCCAAATATGGCTTGGCCTGCTCGACCGTCAGTTCGGCCTGATAGTTCTCGACGGCATCGTCGGCCACGACCGTGCGCACGCGCGTGAAGGTCGCGTTGCCGGTCCGGCGGTCGATCTTGACGCGGATGTCCATCTCCGCGCCGTAGCGGGACTTGGCGGCGCGGGCCAGGCTGTCTTCCATCGCTTCGATGACCAGCTCGGGCTCGATCATCTTCTCGCGGGCGACGGCTTCGGCCGTCTGCAGCAGTTCAAGCTGGTTGGCAGAGGTGATGGCCATCACTCACTCCTTGGGTTGCACGGCGGTCGCGCCGTCATCATCGGTTTCGATCTCGTCGAAGGCGGTTTCGTCCAGGTTGTCGATCTCGACCCCGGCATCCTTCTTCTGACGCAGCATTTCCTTGATCAGCTCGTCCGTCAGGACCAGCTTGGCATCCGACAGCAGGTCGAAATCCAGCCCGATCGTGTGGGTCTGGCCCTTGTCCTCGATGTTGATCAGCACCTCGGTGCCCTCGACGCCCGCCAGGACGCCCTTGAACTTCTTGCGCCCGTCGATCGCCTGGTTCAGGTCCAACCGCGCCTCATAGCCCTCGAATGTCCCAAAGTCCTTCAGGCGGGTCAGGGGACGGTCGATGCCGGGGCTGGACACCTCAAGGTGATAGTTGTCCTCGATCGGGTCCTCGACATCCAGCGTGGCGCTGACCGCGGTCGAGATCTGGGCGCAGTCGTCCACGTTGATGCCGCCCTCGGGGCGGTCGGCCATGATCTGCAGCGTGGCGGTCTTGCCGCCCTGCAGGCGGACGCGCACCAGCTCGTATCCCAGATCCTCGATCACCGGGGTGATGATCTCGGCCAGGCGGCGGTCGATCGCGGTCTTGGCGATCAGGTCGTTCGTGACGGGCAGATCGTCGGACATCAGATCCTCTTGGACAGGAAAAAGGGGCCGTCAGCGGGCCCCATGCGGAAGTTCCGGTGGGCAGGGTTTGGACGCCTGCACCGCTGTTGATCGGTCCTATAGCCAAAGGCGGGCCCGAATGCAAGCGATCTTAGGCGGCGGGTCGCGGCACGTCCGGGTTGTCGCGCCAGATGCGCCAGTTCAGTCCCGACGCGACGCCAAGCCAAGCCAGATAGGGCAGCAGCATCGCCCCCGCGACCCGGTCCAGCGACCAGAAGGTCACCGTCATGGCCGC
>NZ_JXYF01000024.1:0-73938 GCF_000967735.1 Paracoccus sp. S4493 | reverse complement strand
CGATCTGCCCGGCAGCGCCGCACGGGCGGGGGCGGCGCTGCCGGGCTGGTCGGACACCGCGCGCGTGGCGGGCGGGGTTCTGGACGCGCTGGACTGACTTGCGGGGCGCGGCCCGCGCGTGCATCACTGCCCCGCAACCACGGAGGCCGCGATGAGATCCCTGTTCCACCTTGCCATCCATGTCACCGACCTGGACGCGGCCCGTCGCTTCTATGGCGACATTCTGGGCTGTGCCGAGGGTCGGTCCACCGACACCTGGGTCGATTTCGACTTTTTCGGCCATCAGCTGTCGCTGCATCTGGGCACGCCCTTTCCAACCACCCGCACCGGCCGGGTGGGCGATCACATGGTGATGATGCCGCATCTGGGGGTCGTGCTGCCGCTGGCGGATTGGCTGGCCTTGGCCGACCGCCTGGCCGCGGCGGGCGTGTCCTTCGACATCCCGCCCCAGATCCGCTTCGAGGGCCAGCCCGGGGAGCAGCGGACGATGTTCTTCTTCGACCCCTCGGGCAACCCGATCGAGGTCAAGGGCTTTGCCGATTTCGACGGTCTGTTCGCGTCCTGACCATCAGTCTGGGTGGCGCGGTAGGTGCAATTCCGCCGCAAGGCCCGGCAGCATGTTGATCAGCTCCAGGCGACCGCCCGCAGCCTCGGCGATGTCGGTGACGATGGCCAGACCGATCCCCTGACCGTTGCCGCCCTGGTCCAGCCGCACGCCGCGCTGCGCCAACCGCGCCAGCTCGGCATCGGGCACGCCCGGCCCGTCGTCGCGGATGATGATTGCCGTCCGATCGTGATCCGCACGCATCCCGACCCACACCCGCGACCGCGCATGGCGGGCCGCGTTTTCCAGCAGCGCGCCCAGGGCCTCGGTCAGGTCGTCAGGGTCGATGCGCAGCGCCACCGCCTGCGGCAGGTCGACCTGCCAGTCCAGCCCGGCACCCGCGGGCGTGCGCTGCAGCACCTGCACCAGCCGGGCGACGATCGGGGCGGGATGCGCGCGGGCCTGTGCGGCGTCGGTGCGGATGCGGGCGCGCGCCAGTTCCCGGTCGACATGGCGGCGCATCACGGTGACGACATGTTCGATGCTGTCGGCCTGTTCGGTCCGTCCCTGATCGCGCAACGCCTCGGCATCGCCCAGCAGCGCCTGCAGCGGCGTCTTGAACCCGTGCGCCAGATCGCCGGCGCGGTGGCGCGCACGATCCAGCTCTCGGTCGCGGTCGTCCAGCAGATGGTCCAGCTGGCGGGCCAGGGGCGCGACCTCGGAGGGCAGATCGTCGCCCAGGCGCCGCCTGCGTCCCTGCGCCAGCCCGCGCAGATGCGCGCCGACCTGGGCCAGCGGGCGCAAGCCAAGCGTGACCTGGACGAAGGACGCCGCCAGCAGCAGCGCCGCCAATCCCGCCAGCCATGGGACAAGGTCGCGCAGAAAGGCCGCGCGGGCCTGCGCGGAATCTTCCATGTCCTCGGCCACGATCAGGCGGATGGGGGAAGCGGTCGCGCCCTGCCCGATCAGCACCTGCTGATCCAGCGCCAGCAGGCGCTGGTCGCCCGGCCCGTCCAGCTGCAGCACCCGCCCCTCGCCCGGCGGCGGCGCATCCGCGGGCACGGGCAGCGTCACGTCCCACAGCGACCGCGACCGCAGGGGCTGGTCCCCCAGCCACACCTGCCAGTAATGCCCTGAGAATGGCAGCTGCCACGACGGGTTGCGCGGCTGGTCGCGCATCTGCGGTGGCGTGCCGGGTTCGATCACCGACAGCAGAACAAGCGCCCGATCGCGAAGGTCCGACACGGCGACGCGCTGGACATGGCGGTCGAACAACACCGCCAGCATCGTCACCGACAGCGCCATGACCAGCAGGATGGTCGCCCCGCCCAGCAGCATCAGCCGCAGGCGCAGCGACAAAGGCCTCATGCACCGCCCTCCAGCAGATAGCCGAAGCCGCGCCGCGTCGCGACGATGCCCGGACCCAGCTTGCGGCGCATGCGGGTCACCACCGCCTCCAGCGCGTTGGCCTCGCGCGCGTCATCGTCGCCGTAAAGGTGCTCCAGCAGTTCCGTGGGCGACACGACGCGGTCGCGGTGAACGGCCAGATGCGCGATCAGGCGGAACTCCAGCGGGGTCAGCGGGACCGGCACGCCATCGACCAGCGCCGTCATGCGGTTCAGATCGACGGTCAGGCGGCCTGCCTCGATCCGCGGTTCGGCACGGCCGCCTGCCCGGCGCACCAGGGCGCGGGCCCGCGCCACCAGCTCCTCCATGCGGAACGGCTTGGGCAGATAGTCGTCGGCGCCGGCCTCGATCCCCTCGACCCGCTCGGTCCAGGCGCCCCGTGCGGTCAGGATCAGCACGGGCGAATCGCACCCCTCGGCCCGCCAGCGTTTCAGAACGGTCAGACCGTCCAGGTCGGGCAGCCCCAGGTCCAGCACGATCAGGTCGTACCCCTCGGTCCCGCCCCGGAACCAGGCGTCCTGGCCCGATGCGGTGCCGTCCACGCGGAACCCGGCCGCCGTCAGCGCCCGGCCCAGATCGGCAGCGATCCGACTGTCATCCTCGACCACAAGGGCGCGCATCAGTCGTCGTCTTCCTCGTATCCCAGAATCACCCCCGTGCGGGCGTCCAGCTCTATCTCGATCAGGCGGTCCTCGGGGGTCAGCACCTCGATCTCATAGAGCCACAGGCCGTCCTCGTCTTCCAGCTCGACCTCGACGATGCGGCCGGGATGGCGCGCCTCGATCCGCGCCAGGATCTGTTCCAGCGGCAGCATGTCGCCGCGGTCCACCGCCTGGCGGGCGGTCTCGTAATCGGGGGCGATCGGCTGCGCCGCAAGGGTCAGCGGCAGCAGGATCAGCATCAGGCTGGACAGGGATCGTTTCATTCCCGCGTCCTAGCACGGCCAAGCTGACAGCCCGCTGACAGCCCCCGTCAGCTGGCTGTCAGCGGGCCCGTGATATCGCGATTCGCACAGGGCCGCCGCATGGGTGGCCGGCAACATGAAAGGATCGCTTGAATGGCACGCTATAACGGAACCTCGGGTGCGGACCGGATCAACGGCAGCGCGTTGGCCGACCTGATCTATGGGCGCGACGGCAACGACGTGCTGAATGGCAACCGCGGCTTCGACCGCATCTGGGGCGAGAACGGCAACGACGTGCTGAACGGCGGCGCGGGCAATGACAGCCTGGCGGGCGGTGCGGGCAACGACCTGCTGCGCGGCGATGACGGCAATGACGATCTGTGGGGCGGCTTCGGCTTCGACACCCTGTTCGGCGGCCGGGGCGACGACGAGTTGGAGGGCAATCAGGGAAACGACCTGCTCTATGGCGGTCAGGGCCGGGACGACCTGGAAGGCGACGGCGGCAATGACCGGCTGTTCGGCAACGAGGGCAATGACGAGATCGAGGGCGACGACGGCGCCGACATCCTGCACGGAAACCAGGGCAACGACACGCTGGACGGCGGTCGGGGCAACGACATCCTGGCCGGGGGGATCGGCGCCGACCGGTTCGAATTCGACCTAGGCGACGGACGCGACCGTATCGTCGACTTCCAGAACGGCCTGGACCGGATCGAGATCGACGACCTGGACCGCGGCCAGGTCCAGCGCGCCATCAACGGCGCCGTGCAGCAGGGCGGTGACACGATCCTGACGGTGAACGCGTCCACCGTGATCGTGCTGGAGGATTTCAACCGCGCCAACCTGGACTTGAACGACTTCACGTTCTGATCCGGACGGGGGCGCGTGGTGCGCCCCCGTTCAGCCCCAGACGGCTTGGAACTCGCGCCATTCACGCGCGCCCATGCCGGCATTTTCCTGCGTGACGACCTCTCCGGCCAGGCGCCGCCGCAGCGCATCGGCTGCTTGCGCGGACAGGTTCACGGCATTCATCCGGTAATCCTGGAATGCACCAAAGGCGGCGGGCACCCAGTCGCGGGTGATGTCGCACATGATGTCGGCATAGGCCCGGATCTCGTACTGGGCATGGCTGTCGGCGCGCAGGCGCAGGAAATGTAGCAGGTTGTGCAGGTCCACCTTCCAGTACCACTGGGTATAGATGTTGGCGGGCAGGTTCATGCGCGCCAGTTCCCGCGCCAGACCCTGCTGCCCCTCCTGGCTCAGCATCGCCTCATAGCTGTCATAGCTGCGCATCGCGTCCTCGCGCAGCAGGTCCAGCACGCGCTGCGCCTCGGCGCCCTGCAGCACCTCGCCCCGGCCCTGGTGGTTCTGCGACGACTGCGCGGCCAGATGCTCGGGCGCGGGGATGTAGAACTCCCGGTCCAGAATCGAATAGCGGCCGGAATACTCGTTCACGTTGGCGGTGCGGTGACGGATCCACTGGCGGGCCACGAAGACCGGCAGCTTGACGTGGAACTTGACCTCGCACATCTCGAAGGGCGTCGAATGCCAGTGCCGCATCAGATAGCGGATCAGCCCCTCGTCGTTCTGCACCGACTTGGTCCCCTTGCCATAGCTGACGCGCGCCGCCTGACAGATCGCCGCGTCGTCGCCCATATAGTCGATGACCCGCACCAGCCCGTGATCCAGAACCTGATGCGCCACGTACAGGTGGTTCTCCATCCCCTCGGACACGGCGCGCAGCGTCTGGCGAGGCGTGGCGCGCTGGCTTTCGATCTCGGCCTGCTGTTCGGGCGTAAGGGGCATTGCGGCGGTCCTTTCAGGCGGTGCGGTGACCCTCGTCCTAAGTCAAGAACGCGACTGCGGCAACCGCCCCCGCGGGGGTTGCGTTGCGCCGGCGCCGAGACCATGTCTCCTTCAACCCAAACGTCAAAGGATACTCTATGAACATCCGCTATCTGCACACGATGGTCCGTGTGAAGGACCTGGACAAGACGATGGACTTCTTCCGCCTGCTGGGCCTAGAGGAAACGCGCCGCATCGACAACGACAAGGGCCGCTTCAGCCTGGTGTTCATGGCGCCTCCCGGCCAGCTGGAATGCCCGGTGGAACTGACCTACAACTGGGACGGCGATGACGGCCTGCCCTCGGACAGCCGCCATTTCGGCCATCTGGCCTACCGCGTCGGCAACATCTACGAGATGTGCCAGAAGCTGCAGGATGCCGGCGTCACGATCAACCGCCCCCCGCGCGACGGCCACATGGCCTTCGTGCGCAGCCCGGACAACGTGTCGATCGAACTGCTGCAGGAAGGCGATCACCTGCCCCCGCAGGAGCCGTGGTCCAGCATGGAGAACACCGGCACCTGGTAAGGCGCCAGGAAAAGGCACACCCGGCCCCGAAGGGCCGGGTTCAATTCAATAGATATAGCGGATCTGCTCGGTCCAGAACCGCTCGATGCGGCGGCATTGCAGGTTCACCTGATCCAGCGGCGGATCCTCCAGCACGCCCGACATGGCCAGCCCTTCGGCGTGGCGGATGAACAGGCGCTGCACCAGGTCGCGCACCGCCTGGCCTTCGGCCGTCAGGCGCACCCGGACCGAGCGTCTGTCCATGTCGCAGCGTTCGTGATGGACATAACCCATCGCGACCAGCTTCTTCAGGTTGTAGCTGACGTTCGATCCCTGATACATGCCGCGCGACCGCAGCTCTCCGGCAGAGACCTCGGCCTCGCCCAGATTGTACAGGATCATGGCCTGGACCGGGGTCAGGTCACCCCGGTGCAGGCGTTCGAATTCGTCCTTGACCAGATCCAGCATCAGCCGGTGCATCCGCTCCAGCAGCTGCAGGGATTCCAGATAGGCGTCGGTCATGTCCGACAGGGGCACGTCCAGGGCCGTGGGATCGACTGTCGGATGCTGTTCGCGGGGTGCAGGTGCAAGCATGGCTTCGGGATGTCCTGTCCTGTTCGTCATGACCTCTCAATGACAGAGAAAAGACAATCTTCGGTTAATTGCCGCCTCTTCCTGCGCCAGGAATGCCGAAATTTTTAGCGATCGGCCGCAATGCGGGTCGCGGCATGTCGCGCGATCCGATCCAGCATCGGGGTCAGCATCTGCGGTGCCTCGCGGGTGGGACCGTCGCCGATCCGCGCGGTGACCCACAGGTACAGATCCTGATCGTTCTCGGCCAGCATGCGTTCGTACAGGTCCAGATCGGGGCCGGACAGCCCGGACAGGCAATCATCGGCGAAGCGGCCCAGAATCAGGTCCATCTCCTTCATGCCGCGCCGCCAGCTGCGCATGTGCAGACGTTTCAGGCGGTTCTCGGGGGTTTCCAGCGTATCAGCCATGCGACAGTGCTTCCTCCAGACGGTCCACGCGGGCGGCGGCCTCGGCCAGCAGGCGGCGCAGATCGGCCAGCTCGGCACGCAGAGCCGCCCCCGCGCTTGCGTCTTGCGGTCCCGCGCCCTGCCCCGTCAACAGCCAAACCGGCGAGACGCCGGTGACCGTGGCGATCCGTCCCATCAGGCTGGCCGTCGGTTCGGCCTGATCGACCTCCCACCCCTCCAGCGTCTCGGGGCGTAGGCCAAGCGCATCGGCCATGGCGGCAATGTCCAGGCCCGCGCCTTCGCGCGCGGCGGTCAGGCGGTCGCCAAGGGTCGCCACCGGGTCGGCATAGCTGTCGATCATGTCTCTCGTCCTTGTGAGGGCGTGCGGCGCAGCGTATGCCATGCGGGCCGACAGTTCAAACCGACAGCAGCAAGGTGTCTCATGGCGTTCATCTCGGACCGGCTGGCCCGCATCAAACCCTCGCCCACCATCGCGATGACCACCCGCGCGGCGGACCTGCGCGCACAGGGACGCGACATCATCAGCCTGTCCGCCGGAGAGCCCGATTTCGACACCCCGGAAAACGTCCGAGACGCGGCAAAGGCCGCGATCGACGCAGGCCACACCCGCTATACCGCCGTGGACGGCACGCCGTCCCTGAAACGCGCCATCGCCGACAAGTTCGCGCGCGAGAACGGGCTGGACTATGTGCCTGCCCAGATCACCGTCGGCACCGGCGGCAAGCAGATCCTCTACAATGCGCTGATGGCCACGCTGGACGACGGCGACGAGGTGATCGTGCCGGCCCCCTATTGGGTCAGCTATCCCGACATGGTCCTGCTGGCGGGCGGCACGCCGGTCGTCGTGGAATGCGACCAGGCATCCGGGTTCCGCCTGACCCCCGACGCGCTGGAGGCCGCGATCACCCCGCGGACCAAGTGGCTGATCCTCAACTCGCCCTCGAACCCGTCGGGTGCGGGCTATGACCGGGCGCAGATGGCGGCGCTGTGCGATGTGCTGCTGCGTCACCCGCAGGTCTGGGTGCTGGCCGACGACATCTATGAGCATCTGGTCTTCGACGGCTTCGCGTTCTGCACCCCCGCACAGGTCGAACCCCGGCTGAAGGACCGCGTCCTGACCATGAACGGGGTCAGCAAGTCCTATGCCATGACCGGCTGGCGGATCGGCTATGGGGCGGGCCCCGAGGCGCTGATCAAGGCGATGGCCAAGCTGCAGTCGCAATCGACGTCGAACCCCTGCTCGATCAGCCAGTACGCCGCAGAGGCCGCGCTGACCGGGCCGCAGGATTACATCACTGACAGCCGCGCGGTGTTCCAGCGGCGGCGTGACCTGGTCGTGGCCGGGCTGAACGCCTGTCCGGGGCTGGACTGCCCGGTGCCGCAGGGAGCGTTCTACGTCTATCCGTCGATCGCCGGGCTGATCGGCCTGACCAGCGCCGGCGGCACCTTGATCGACTGCGACGAAGCCTTTGCGAACGCGCTTCTGGACGAAACCGGGGTCGCGGTCGTCTTCGGTGCGGCATTCGGCCTGTCGCCGCATTTCCGCATCTCCTACGCCACCAGCGACGCCGTGCTGCAGGACGCGATGGCACGCATCCGCGGCTTTTGCGAAGGCTGCAACTGACCGGTCCCGGCTTGCGTTGAACCCGTGAAAGCGAACGCAAGAAGGAGCTGACCATGCTGCCCCACAATGCCTTGGTCGTCGTTGCCGACGGCCACTCTGCCACCCTGTTCCGCAATACGGCCAAATCCGGGCTGGAACTGTCGGAAACGACCAAGGTGACGCAGGAGAGCCTGTCGGGCGACGGCGCACAGATGGACGAAGGGTCGCCCCGGGATGACGAGGAGGCGACGTTTGCGGCCCAGCTGTCGCGTCACCTGAACGCGATGGTGCTGAAGAACAAGTTTGAGGACATCGCGATCATCGCAGACCCTTCGACCTTGGGCGTCATGCGCAAGCACTATTACAAGGAACTGCAGCTTCGCCTGCGCAAGGAAGTCGCCAAGACGCTGACGAATTCCGACATCCAGACCATCCAGAACAGCCTGTCCTGAAGACCCCGGACAGACCAAGGGCGCCCCTCATCACGGGGCGCCCTTTCGCATCAAAAGATGCCCAGAACGTACAGGATCACGATCACGACGACCGGAACCCCCAGAAACCACGCCACAAGACCCTTCATCACCATCTCCTCACATTGTGTTGATGTGGAACGGCAAAGGACGCAGCGCGGTTCCCGTCACAGGGCGGTCCAGCCCCCGTCGACGCTGATCGTAGTCCCGGTGATCTGGGCCGCGGCGTCGCTGCACAGGAAGACCGCCGTGTCGCCCAGCTGGTCGGTCGTCGCGAATTCCTTGGACGGCTGGCGTTCCAACAGGACCTTTTCGATTACCTCGTCCCGGCCCATGCCGTATTTCTCTATTGTGTCCGGGATCTGGCTTTCCACCAGCGGCGTCAGAACATAGCCCGGACAGATGGCGTTGGCGGTGATCGCTTCGCGCGCCGTTTCCAGACCCGTGACCTTGGTCAGACCGACGATGCCGTGCTTGGCCGCGACATAGGCCGACTTGTAGGGACTGGCCGTCAGTCCGTGGGCCGAGGCGATGTTGATCACCCTGCCCCATCCCGCCGCACGCATCAGCGGCAGGGCCGCCGCGGTGGTGTGGAAGGCGGACGACAGGTTGATCGCGATGATCGCGTCCCATTTCGCGGCCGGGAAATCGGGGATCTCCGCGACGTGCTGGATGCCGGCATTGTTGACCAGGATATCGCAGGCGCCGGCCTTTTCGATCAGCGCGCGGCAGTCGTCGCCCCTGGACATGTCGGCCCGGATGTAGCGGACCTTGACCCCGTATTCGCCGGACATGCCTTCGGCCAGCGCGTGATCCTCGTCGGTGTCGCTGAAGCTGTTCAGGACCACGTCCGCGCCGGCGCGCGCCAGCCTGTGGG
This sequence comes from Paracoccus sp. S4493, assembly GCF_000967735.1. Taxonomy (NCBI): domain Bacteria; kingdom Pseudomonadati; phylum Pseudomonadota; class Alphaproteobacteria; order Rhodobacterales; family Paracoccaceae; genus Paracoccus; species Paracoccus sp. S4493. The sequence continues at coordinate 64,781 of NZ_JXYF01000024.1, read as the reverse complement.
CCACGCCCAGCCCGATGCCAGAGTTGGATCCGGTGACGACGGCGGTCTTGCCCTTGAGGAATTTCTCATACATCGGCTGCTCCTTGACGGCCCCGAAAGGCGGTTTGCAGGTGCAGCATGGGCAAAAAAAAACGCCCGCACAAGGCGGGCGCAAGTTATGAGGCAGGTTTCATACAGGCAAGAAACCTATCGAGCAGTGCCCTATTTATACGCGAGGAACCGCGCGAGTCCAACAGCGATCTTGCCACCTTGGTTGACGCCCCCCGGTCAAGCCTGTTGATAATGCGGCCAAACAAGAAACGACCGGGCGGCAGGCAATGCGAATCTTCGAAAACCTTAACAAATCCGCGATCAGGGGGGCTGCCTTGGGTCTGCTGACCCTGACGGGCGGTGTTGCATCTATGCCGCTGGCAACCCTTGCCGAACCTGTCCATGGCATTGCAATCTATGGAGAACCTGCCCTGCAACAGGGCTTTGCACATTTGCCCTATGCCAACCCGGACGCGCCCAAGGGCGGTACGATTCGGCTGGCCGAACCGGGCGGGTTCGACAGCCTGAAACCTTGGGTGCTGAAGGGCAATGCCGCATGGGGCGTGGGCGTCCACGTGACGGAGTCCCTGATGATGCGGTCGATCGACGAACCGTTCACCCTTTACGGCCTGCTGGCCGAGACGATCGAGGTCGCGCCCGATCGGCACTGGGTCGAGTTCACCCTGCGCGAGGAGGCGCGGTTTTCCGACGGCAGCCCGGTCACCGTCGACGACGTGATCTGGTCCTATGAGACGCTTGGGACGCAGGGCCATCCCCGCTATCTGGCGGCCTGGTCGCGCGTCGACAGGATCGAGGCCACGGGCCCCCGCAGCGTACGCCTGACCTTCACCGAACCTGACCGAGAGCTGCCACTGCTGATGGGGTTGCGTCCGATCCTGAAGAAGGCCCAGTGGGAGGGGCAGGATTTCGCCGTCTCCTCGCTCGAGGCGCCGATCGGCAGCGGCGCCTATGTCGTCGATCAGGTCGAGCCGGGGCGGTCGATCAGCTTTCGCCGCAACCCCGACTATTGGGGCCGCGATCTGCCCCTGATGGCGGGGGTGAACAATTTCGACGTCATCCGCTATGACTATTTCGCCGATGCCAACGCGATGTTCGAGGCGTTCAAGGCCGGTGCCGTCACCGTCTGGCGCGAGCTTTCGGCGCAGAAATGGGCCAGCGAATACGGCTTTCCGCTGATGACGGACGGACGCGCGGTCCAGGCAGAGATCCCGAACGAACGCCCGTCGGGCATCGTCGGCCTGGTGATGAACACGCGCAACCCGGCCTTCGCCGATTGGCGCGTGCGGCAGGCGCTGATCGAGATGTTCAATTTCCGTTTCATCAACCAGACCCTGAACGGCGGTGCCGATCCCCGGATCACGTCCTATTTCTCGAACTCGGTCCTGGCGATGCAGGACGGGCCCGCGACGGGGCGCGTTGCGGAGCTGCTGGCGCCCTTCGCGGCCGACCTGCCGCCCGGCACGCTGGACGGCTATACCCTGCCCGAAGGGTCGGACCGCGCGATGGACCGCGCCGGTGTCCGCCGCGCGATGGCGCTGATGGCCGAGGCCGGCTGGACGGTTCAGGACGGCCAGCTGAAGAACGCGCAGGGCCAGCCCTTCGCCTTCGAGATCCTGCTGAACCAGAACGGCACCGCGATGCGCAGCGGGTCCGAGGTTCAGCAGATCGTGAACATCTATGTCGAGGCGCTGCGCCCCCTGGGGATCACCCCGCGCATCACCCTGCTGGATTCCGCGCAGTACATCGAACGCACGAACAACTATCAGTTCGACATGACATGGTACGAACGCGGCCTGTCGCTGTCGCCGGGCAGCGAACAGCGCCTGTACTGGGGTCGCGACGGCGTGTCCATGCCCGGCAGCCGCAACTGGATGGGCATCGACAGCCCCGCGGCCGAGGCGATGATCGACGCCATGACGGCCGCCGACACGGCCGAGGATTTCACCGCCGCGGTCCGGGCGCTGGACCGCGTGCTGACGGCGGGGCGCTATGTGATCCCGGTCAGCTTTTCGCCGATCTCGCGGCTGGCCCATGCCGCGGATCTGAAATACCCAGAGGAAATACCCATGTACGGGGACTGGCCGGGCTTTTTGCCCGAAGTCTGGTGGCAGGAGACGAACTGATGCGAATGTTTTGGGTTACTGTAGCGGCTTGCACGATGCTGGCCGGTTGCAACACCGTCGCCGGTGTCGGCGAGGACATTACAGGGACGGCGCGCTGGTTCCAGGGCAGCCTTCCGACAGGAGGTTATTGATGAAGTGGCACCATGTTCAGGAAAACTGGGCGGCCTTCTATGAGGCGATCATCGACAAGTGGCCCGAGGCCGAGGACACCGAGCTGGACGAGATCGACGGCGACCAGCGCGCCTTCATCGCCTATCTGGTCGAGGTGACCGGCCAGGAGCCCGCCGAGATCCGCGAGGAGCTGCGCGAATGGCTGGTCGGAGAGATCCCGTCGGACGTCGTGATGGACCCCGTCCATGACAACCACTCGATCGCGCTGTCGTCCAAGTTCGTCAACGAGGGCGAGGACGAGTTCTCGGACGATTCGCGCTTTGGCGACGACGACAGCGACAAGGACGACTGAGAGGGCGTCCGCCCCCTATCCCGCGGCGGGGCGGCCGATGCCGCCCAGCTTGCCCATGTGCCGCGCCAGCAGCACATAGATCACCCCATACAGCGCCGCGACGATCAGGCCGACCCACTGGATCTCGAATGGGGTGAAGACATAGGCGCCGACCAGACCCAGCTGCAGCAGGAAATGCAGCAGATAATAGCGCCGGTCCCCCAACGTCTCGCGCGACCAGTTCAGGTTCGTCGAATACAGCCGGATCAGGCTGTCCAGAGAGTTCACGACGAAGACCACGCCCACCGCGATCATGAACCAGTTCAGCCAGCCGGGGATTACGATCCCGCCCTGGTGATAGACGAACAGCACGCTGAACCACAGCCCCAGGGGGATCGCCGGCAGCGCCACCATCGCTAGGGCCAGCTGCCAGACCCTCAGCCCGCCGACGAAGCGCGCGACGAACTGGCCGATCATGATCGACCACGCGAACCACCAGAACAGATAGAATTCGTGGTAATCCGAAATGGGCGTGGCAAAGCGCGGCAGATGCGCGAAGTACCCGCCCAGCAGGCCGACGCTTTCAAAGAAATCGCCCAGACCCACGCGGCTGTAGACAAAGGCGATCATCGCCAGTGCGGTGAAGGCCAGCATGCCGAACCCATAGCTGGAGATGATGGCCAGCCACTTCATCACCGCCATGTTGCCGCTGGACAGGACGGCGGTGGCGATCACCACCACGACCAGCGCCCAGACCGCGCCCTGCGGCAGGTCCGGGGCATAGGTCGGCAGGTTCGACATGAACAGATAGCAGGTGAACGAGCAGGTCGCGATGACCGTCAGGTTGTAGACCCACTTGACCGCCGGGATCTGGAACAGCTGCAGGCGCGGCTCCAGCGCGATGAAATAGAAGGTGGCCACGAAATACATCAGCCAGACCAGCGGCCCCCACATGCCGAATTCCACGGCCAGCGCGTTGGTGAACCCGAAGGCGGGGTCCTCCTCATAGATCGGGAATTCCGCCAGGGGCAGCATGACCAGGCCCATGTCCAGTCCGGCGGTGAACAGCAGGGCGATCAGGGTGAACAGGCCGACGGGCTCTTCGCCCTGCAGCCGCAGGCGGGGCCAGCGGATCAGGACGAACAGCGCGCAGGCCAGCACGCTGAGATAGGCGACGGTGATGATTGGCGTCATGGGCGCAATCCTCCTTAGACAGATGAACGATCAGCGCCACAGTGCAGCCGGGCATCTGGCCCGCTGTACGCGCATGACCGCAGCCAAGTGGCCGCATGTTTCTTTGATACTCTAAGGATGCTTTATATTGAGTGACGGGTCAATCAACAAATGCAATGCGTGTCTATCCGGCACCCGAACGCCTATTGTGCGCAAATGGCTGCAACCGTGGCTTGAGATTTCACAAAGCATCTGCGACATGCTGCGCCTCATACCCATCCCGTCCATGGCCAAGGGGACGATCTGATGTCCAGCAGCCTGAAAATCGCCGTCGGCAGCATCTTTGTCGGCTTGATCGTGCTTGGGCTGAAGACCCTGGCCTGGTACCTGACCGGGTCGGTGGCGCTGCTGTCGGACGCGCTGGAAAGCATCGTGAACGTGGCGACCGCGGTCGCGGCGCTGGTCGCGATCTCGGTGGCGCAACGACCGGCGGATCAGTCGCATCCCTATGGCCATCACAAGGCCGAATTCCTCAGCGCCGTGCTGGAAGGGGTGCTGATCATTGTGGCCGCCCTGCTGATCCTGCGCGAGGCGTGGCACGCCTTCCAGAACCCGCGCGAAATCCAAGCCGTCGGCATGGGCATGGCCATCAACGCCAGCGCGGGCGTGCTGAACGCGATCTGGTGCAGCATCCTGATCCGTCAGGGGCGGCGGCTGCGCTCTCCGGCGCTGGTCGCGGACGGCAAGCACCTGCTGACGGACGTGGTGTCGTCGGGGGGCGTCCTGCTGGGCGTGGGTCTGGCGGTGGCGACCGGCTGGTCGATCCTGGACCCGGCGCTTGCGATGCTGGTGGGGGTGAACATCCTGTGGTCGGGATGGAAGGTCATGGCGTCGTCCGTGTCCGGCCTGCTGGACGAGGCCGTGCCCGAAAAGACGCTGGTGACCATCCGCGACATCATCTCGGACAAGGCCAGCGGCGCGCTGGAGGCGCATGACCTGCGCACCCGTCATGCGGGCGCCGTCACCTTCATCGATTTTCACCTGGTCGTGGACGGCCAGACCACCGTGTCGGACGCCCATGACATCTGCGATCGGGTCGAGGCCAGCCTGAAGGCCAAGCTGCCCGACGCCCAGATTACCATCCATGTCGAACCGGAACACAAGGCCAAGCATTCCGGCGTTCTGGTGATCTGACCCGTCGCCGGGCGCCGCCTGCCGTCAGGCGGCCAGGCGCACCCAGACCGGGACGTGGTCGCTTGGCTTTTCACCGGCCCGCGCATCGCGGTCGACGCCCGTCTCGATCATGAGGTCGGCCGCCTGGGGCGACAGCAGCAGATGGTCGATGCGGATGCCGTTGTCACGCTCCCACGCGCTGCCCTGATAGTCCCAGAAGGTGAACGGCCCGCGCGTGGCCCAGGGGTCGCGGATGCGCACCGCATCGGTCCAGCCCTGGTTCACGATGGCCCGGAACGCCGCCCTGCTTTGCGGCAGGAACAGCGCATCCTCGGTCCAGCGGTCGGGATGGGCCGCGTCGCGTGGTTCGGGAATGATGTTGTAGTCGCCCAGCATCACCACCGGCAACTCCGACGCCAGCAATTCCGCCGCGCGCAGGCGCAGGCGTTCCATCCATGCCAGCTTGTAGTCGTATTTCGGCCCCGGTGCGGGGTTGCCGTTGGGCAGGTACAGCCCGGCGATACGCACCGCATGGGTGCCGACCACGGTCGCCTCGATATAGCGGGCCTGCTCATCGGCATCGTCGCCGGGCAGGCCGCGGGTCACGTCCTCCAGCGGCAGCCGCGACAGGATCGCCACGCCGTTGAAGCCCTTCTGGCCGTGGGTTTCCACCTGCCATCCCAGGTCCTGGAAATGCTCGCGCGGGAACCCCTCGTCCACGGACTTGATTTCCTGCAGCACGACCAGATCGGCATCGGTCGAGGCCAGCCAGTCGGTCAGGGCCTGCACGCGGGCCTTGACGCCATTAATGTTGAAGCTTGCGATTTTCATGGGCGGCATCTTTAGCGCCGCCTGCGCGTTTGGCAACACGAACCGGAAAGGGGCCGCGATGATCCGACTGCTGATCCTACTGATGGTCCTGCCCGTGGCGGCCACCGCGCGCCCGGTCACCGGGCTGCTGGAAAAGGCCAGCCCCCTGCCCGCGACGATCCCCCTGCAGGTCCGCGCCCCGGCCGACATGGATCACGCGATCATCCTGACGGATGACCAAGGCACGCCCGTCATCAGCGGCTATCTGCGCGGCGGCGCGGTCCTGCGGCTGCTGGTGCCCCCGGGAGATCACCGCCTGACGGTGGCCAGCGGGCCCGCGCAGGACTGGCAGGGCCTGGCCGACATGTTCGGCGCGCCTGCCATCGCGTTGCCGCAGCCCCTGCCCTTCTTCATCGATGGCACGCGGCGCGAGGGGCAGTCCATCACGCTGTCGAAGGACGGTGACGGCCTGCGGATCACCGACCGGCAGAACCGTGTCATCTGTCAGAACGCCGGATGGGAAACCACGCGCGTCGTCAAGACGCTGCCCTCGGGAACGCAGTTCCGTTATGTGGAGCGGCGACTGGACCCGCGCAGCATCCCCTGCGACTAGATCGAGAAGCTGGTCCCGCAACCGCAGCTTGCCGTGGCGTTCGGGTTCTCGATCACGAAGCGCGCGCCGATCAACTCGTCGGTGAAATCGATGACAGCCCCCGCCAGATAGGGCAGCGACACCGGATCGACGACGACCTTCTGTCCCGATTTCTCCAGGATCAGATCGTCGGTCTCGGGCGCGTCCAGGCGGATGTCGTACTGGAACCCGGAACATCCCCCGCCCAGCACCGCAATGCGCAGCGGTACCGGGTCCTTGCCCGCATTGATCTGGGACAGGCGGTCAAAGGCGCGGTCGGTCACTTTGGGCGGCAGGTTCATGGGGCGTTCCCGTTTTCGTCTGGTCGCATCAAATATAGGGTCCGCCGGGTGAACCCGCAAGGAAGGCTGACCCCGTGACCGCACTCGCGCCCTATGCCTGCCATCCGCAAGACAGCCGCGGGCGATTGCAGGACGAAAGCCTGTCCACCTTCCGGTCGCCCTGGCAACGCGACCGCGATCGCATCATCCATTCCAGCGCCTTCCGCCGGCTGAAACACAAGACCCAGGTCTTTGTCGAACATGATGGCGAAGGCTATCGCGGCGATTATTTCCGCACCCGCCTGACCCACACGATCGAGGTCGCGCAGGTCGCGCGCACCATTGCCGGCGCGCTGAACCTGAACACCGACCTGGCCGAGACCGTGGCCCTGGCCCATGATCTGGGCCACCCGCCCTTCGGTCATACCGGAGAGGACGCGCTGTCCGCGCTGATGGCGCCCTATGGCGGGTTCGACCACAACGCGCAGGCGCTGCGCATCGTCACCAAGCTGGAACGCCACTATGCCGATTTCGACGGGCTGAACCTGACCTGGGAAAGCCTGGAAGGCATTGCCAAGCATAACGGCCCGGTGACCGGCCCCCTGCCCTATGCCCTGGCCGAGGTGAACGCGCTGTGGGATCTGGAACTGCACACCAATGCCAGCGCCGAGGCGCAGGTGGCGGCGGTGGCCGACGACGTGGCCTACAATCACCACGACCTGCATGACGGGCTGCGCGCGGGCCTGTTCACCGAGGACGATCTGGCGGAACTGCCCGTGATCGGCCCGGCCTTTGCCGAGGTCGACCGCCTGTATCCCGGCCTGGACCCCACGCGGCGCCGCTACGAGGCGCTGCGCCGCGTCTTCGGCGTCATGGTCGAGGACGTGATCGCCGTTGCCCAGAACCGGCTTGCCGGGCTGCAGCCGCGATCGGCGGACGACATCCGCGCGATGGACGGGGCGATCATCCGCTTTTCCAAGCCGCTGTACCAGAACATCAAGGCGATCAAGTCCTTCCTGTTCCAGCGCATGTATCGCGCGCCCTCGGTCGTCGTCGAACGCACCCATGTCACCCAGATGCTGAACGACCTGTTTCCGCTGTACCTGGATCATCCCGACCGGCTGCCCGACCAGTGGCGCGACGCGGCCATGCGCCTGAACGATCCGACCGAACGCGCGCGTCTTGTGCTGGATTACGTCGCAGGGATGACCGACCGCTATGCGATTGCGGAACATCAACGCCTGATTCAGCCACAGTCCTGAACCTTGGATGGTGTTGCCGCGTTGGGCGGGCAACACTGACCAAGGAAAAGGATGGATCACATGATTACCCGCACCGGATCGGCTGAATGGACTGGCGGCCTGAAAGAGGGCAAGGGCCAGGTTTCGACCAAGTCGGGCGCGCTGTCGGCGCAGCCCTACGGCTTCAACACCCGCTTCGAGGACAAGCCCGGCACCAACCCCGAGGAACTGATCGGCGCCGCGCATGCGTCGTGCTTCTCGATGGCGCTGGCGATGATGCTGGAACAGGAAGGCATCTCGGGCGTGTCGATCAAGACCAAGTCCGACATCTCGATGGACAAGGAAGGCGACGGTTTCGCGGTCAAGAAGGCCCACCTGACCACGACCATCACCGCTGATGCGGACCAGGCGAAGATCCTCGAAATCGCCGAAAAGGCCAAGGAAGGCTGCCCGATCAGCAAGCTGCTAAATGCCGAAATCACGATGGACGCATCGGTTTCCTGATGCGCGTCCGGGTCGGTCACGAGTTCCGTATCAAGGTCGAGCAGCCGACCCCCCTCATCTGCCTTGTCGCCCCCGAGGCGGCACGGCACGACGATTTCACAGCCCCCGAACAGGTCACGACCGTTCCTCATGTCGACGTGCATGAGTACCGCGACCTGTTCGGAAACATCTGCCGCCGCATGGTCGCCCCTGTGGGCGAATTTGTCCTTCGTGGCGATGTGACCCTGAATGACGACGAAATGTGGGACGATGTCGATTTCGCGGCCCATGAGACGCGGGTCGAGGATCTGCCCGATGATGCGTTGATCTACCTGATGGCGTCCCGCTATGTCGAAAGCGACGTCCTGTCCCAACAGGCTTGGGACCTGTTCGGTCATCTGCAGCCGGGCTGGGGCCGTGTCCAAGCAGTGCTGGACCACGGTCACAAGGTGCTGACATTCGATTACGGCACGGCGTCGGTGTTTCGGACCGCGCATGATGCCAGCAAGGGCGGCATGGCCGTCTGCCGCGATTTCGCGCACTTGGCGCTGGCCTATCTGCGGGCGCTGAACATCCCGGCCCGCTATGTGAACGGCTATGTCGGCGATATCGGCGTGCCCAAGGTCGACGCGCCGATGGATTTCGCCGCCTGGATCGAGGTCTACCTATCTGGCCGCTGGTGGACGTTCGACCCGCGCAACAACGAACGCCGCCTTGGCCGCGTCGTCGTCGCACGGGGTCGCGATGCGGCCGATGTGGCGATGCTGGCCAGCTTTGGCGCGCATCAGTTGTTGGACTTCACCGTCTGGTGCCACCCGGTCGACGAGACCGGGCAGGAGTTGGACGGCATGGCCTTCGGTCAGGAGACGCGGCGCTAGACCATCATCTCCTTGGTCGCGGTCAGCCTCAGGTCCGGGTGATCGCGACCGATCCGGTCGATGTCCCATTGCAGGCGGGTCAGATAGACCAGATCGCCGTCATGGTCATGGGCCAGATGCGCCTTGTTCGTTTCGGCGAAGGCATCGACCACCGATTTGGCGCCACTGACCCAACGGGCGCTGGTGAACTGGCTACCCTCGAACCGCACCGGGATGCCGTATTCCAGCTCGATCCGGCTGGCCAGCACCTCGAATTGCAGCGCGCCCACGACGCCCACAATGAAGCCCGATCCGATCGCGGGCTTGAAGACCTTGGCGGCCCCCTCCTCGGCGAACTGCATCAGCGCCTTTTCCAGATGCTTGGCCTTCATCGGGTCCGTCGCGCGCACCGTCTGCAGCAGCTCGGGCGCGAATGACGGAATGCCCGTGAAACGCAACGTCTCTCCCTCGGTCAGGGCGTCGCCGATGCGCAGCTGGCCATGGTTCGGAATGCCGATGATGTCGCCGGCCCAGGCCTCCTCGGCCAGTTCGCGGTCGGCGGCCAAGAACAGCACCGGGTTCGACACCGCCATCGGTTTCTTCGTGCGGACGTGGACCATCTTCATGCCACGTTCGAAATGCCCCGATGCCAGCCGAACGAAAGCCACGCGGTCGCGGTGCTTGGGGTCCATGTTGGCCTGAACCTTGAACACGAAGCCGGTCACGGTGTTCTCGTCCGGCGAAATCTCGCGCTCGGCACTGTTCTGAGGCTGCGGCGGCGGGCCATAGGTGCTGATGCCCTGCATCAACTCCTGCACGCCAAAGCTGTTGATCGCGCTGCCGAACCAAATGGGCGTCATGTGCCCCTCCAGGAACGACCGCTGGTCGAAGGTCGGCAGCAGCTCGCGGGCCATCTCGACCTCCTCGCGCAGCTTGGCCAAAAGATCGGCGGGAACGTGATCGGCCAGCCGCGGGTCGTCCAGCCCCTTCATCGAGATCGACTGCGCCACCTTGTTGCGGTCGGCCCGGTCCATCAGCTCCAGCCGGTCGCCCAGCATGTCATAGCAGCCGATGAACTCCCGCCCCACCCCGATCGGCCAGGATGCCGGTGCCACGTCGATGGCCAGGTTCTCTTGGATCTCGTCGATGATCTCGAACGTGTCGCGGGATTCGCGGTCCATCTTGTTGCAGAAGGTCAGGATCGGCAGATCGCGCAGGCGGCAGACCTCGAACAGCTTGCGGGTCTGCGATTCGACGCCCTTGGCCCCGTCGATGACCATGATCGCCGCATCCACCGCGGTCAGCGTGCGATAGGTATCCTCGGAAAAGTCGCTGTGGCCCGGCGTATCGACCAGGTTGAAGCGATGTCCGTCAAAATCGAACGACATCGCCGACGCGGACACCGAGATGCCGCGATCCTGCTCCATCTTCATGAAATCTGATCGCGTGCGCCGCGCCTCGCCCTTTGCGCGCACCTGCCCGGCCATCTGGATGGCGCCACCGTACAGCAGGAACTTCTCTGTCAGTGTTGTCTTGCCAGCATCGGGATGCGAGATGATCGCAAAGGTCCGGCGGCGGGCGATTTCGGGTGGAAGCTGGGGGCGGTTTGTCATGCCGCCGCTTTATCCTGCGCGCGCGTCCGACGCAATTCCCGGCATCATGCCGCCAATGGCGCGAATTGTCTGCATCCGGTTCTTGAACCCGCGCGTCCTTGTCGCATGATCAACCGCGAAACGGACGAGGGCGCAGATGGACGGATCATGGGACCAATTGATGCGGCTGCTGTCCAACCGCGGCCTTGAATGGCTGCGCCAGCGCATCATGGCCCTGCCCGATCCCTGCCCGCTGGATCATCCCGACATCGGCGCGCTGGCGCTGGTGGGACAGATCGCGCCAGTGCTGTCGGGCCTGCGCGGGCGCATCTCGCCGATCGAGGTGATCGTGCTGCGTCGCCTGACGCCCGATCTGGTTCGCCAGGGCGCCTTGCGCGTTCTTGACGGCGCACGGGACGATGCGCTGGTCCGTTTGACGCTGGCGGGCGGTCTGGTCGTCCAGACCGACCCCCTGTGGCAACTGGCCTGCGAGGCGCTGGCCGACGACCCCGCCCTGCCCCTGCCGCACAGGTTAGCGCTGTCCGACGACCCCGTCCTGTTGGCAGAGGCCGAGGCCGTGCTGACCATGCCCCCGACCTCGATCACCCCCGATCACGTGGCACAGGTGGCGCAGCTGCTGATGCAGCTTTATCATCATGGCGCGCGGCGTCCCCGTCTGTCCCACCCGCGCGCCTATACGCTGATCTTCGACCACCTGAGAATGCTTGCAACCTGGGCGCAGGGCGCGGGATGCACGGGGTCGGTTGCCCGGATCGCGTTCTGCCTGCGGCTGCTGGACGACGACCACCCGGTGGCGGACATGCTGTCCGACCTGATCCAGGTCCAGCGGCCCGACGGATCATTTCCCGTCAGGCTGGGTTTTGCCACCGCGGACCAGACATTCGCGGATGCAGTCCAGCCGACGGTCCATGTGGCGATGGCCCTGCACATGGCAGCTTGGAAACGCTGGCGCGGTCCCGCGCCCGTCTGGCTGCAGCCCCATCCCGTCCAGACCACCGCCCGCCAGCTGGCCGACCGGATCGCCGCGATGGACATCCCCAAGGCGCAGGCCCTGCACGCGGCAACCAGCCTGACCCGCGCTACCGGAGAGAACTGGTTCGCCCGCCTGTCCCCCGCGCGCCAGGCGGTGCCCGATGACCTGACCCGATTGGGGCGCATCTGCTTTCGCGACGCGGTCGCGGCCCGGCATCTGCGCGCATGGCTTGGCCTGACGCGTCACGGTGACCGCCCGTCCGGCCTGGACGGACCCGAGGCTGCATGGCTGACCGGGCGCATCGTGGCCATCGCGACGCCCCTGCCGGATGCCGTGATGCGGCTGTGGGACCGCGCCGCGCTGGCCGGTGACGTCGCGGCCTTCACCGACTGCGCCCGCATCGCGCAGCATCACGCGGACGGCCCGGCCAGCCCCGCAGTCCGCGCCATGACCCGCCGCCTGTGCGTCGAGGCGCTGACGCAGGATGCGCCCCTGCCCCGGATGCTGGACAGCCTGGATCGCCTGACCCTGCTGTCCCGCCTGTTCGAACCGGAAGCCAAAGAAGTGGCCGCCGCCTGATCGGGTCAGAACAACCCCTCGACCTGTCCCAGATCATCCAGCCGGATGACCTCGGCTGCGGGGTGGCGCGGCAGGCCCGGCATGGTCATGATCTGCCCGCAGATCGCCACCACAAAGCCCGCGCCCGCGTTCAGCCGCACCTCTCTCACCGGTATGACATGCCCGGTGGGCGCGCCGCGCAGGTCCGGATCGGTCGAAAAGCTGTACTGCGTCTTGGCGATGCAGACCGGCATATGCCCATGGCCCGCCGCCTGCCAGGCGGCCAGCTGATCCAGGACGCCGGGACCGGGTTCGACCCGCGCGGCGCGGTGGATATGGGTGCAGACCGTCTGGATCTTGTCCCACAGCGGCATCGCGTCGGGGTAAAGCGGCGCGAATGCCGCAGGCTGTTCCGCCAGGGCGACGACCGCGCGGGCCAGATCCTCGGCACCGGCGCCACCCATGGCCCAGTGCCGCGCCAGGATGGCCTGCACCCCCTGTTCGGCGCAGTAGTCCTGCAGGGCCGCGATCTCGGCCGGGGTGTCGCCATCGAAATGGTTCAACGCCACGACGACCGGCAGGCCAAAGCTGCGGATGTTCTCGATGTGCCGGCCCAGATTGGCGCAGCCCGCGGTGACCGCCGCGACGTCTTCCGCCGCCAGATCGGCCTTGGCCACGCCGCCGTTCATCTTCAGCGCCCGCACCGTGGCCACCAGCACGACGGCCGCCGGCGCAAGCCCCGCAAGGCGGCACTTGATGTTCAGGAACTTCTCGGCCCCTAGATCGGCGCCGAAGCCCGCTTCGGTCACCACGTAATCGGACATGCGCAGGGCGGCGCGGGTCGCGATGACGCTGTTGCAGCCATGGGCGATATTGGCGAAGGGGCCGCCATGAACCAGCGCCGGGTTGTTCTCCAGCGTCTGGACCAGGTTCGGCTGCAACGCGTCCTTCAGCAGAACGGTCATCGCGCCATCTGCCTGCAGATCGCGCGCGGTGACGGGTTGGCGGTCGCGGGTATAGCCCACGACGATCCGGCCAAGCCGATCCTGCAGATCGACCAGATCACGCGACAGGCACAGGATCGCCATCACCTCGGACGCGACGGTGATGTCGAAACCGGTCTGGCGCGAAAACCCGTTCGCCGGACCGCCCAGCCCCACGACCACATCGCGCAGCGCGCGGTCGTTCATGTCCATGACCCGCCGCCAGGTGATGCGGCGCGTGTCCAGGTCAAGCGCATTGCCCCAGTGGATGTGGTTGTCGATCATCGCGGCCAGCAGATTGTGGGCCGAGGTGATGGCATGGAAATCGCCGGTGAAATGAAGGTTCATCTCCTCCATCGGCACGATCTGCGCGCGCCCGCCGCCGGCCGCGCCGCCCTTCATGCCGAAGTTCGGGCCCAGGCTGGCCTCGCGGATGCAGATGGTGGCACGGTGGCCGATCCGGTTCAGCGCATCGCCCAGGCCCACGGTCGTGGTGGTCTTGCCCTCTCCCGCAGGGGTCGGGTTGATGGCGGTGACCAGAATCAGGCGTCCTTCGGGCCCGCTTAGACCGGCCAGCGCGTCATGCGTGATCTTGGCCTTGTCATGACCATAGGGCAGGATCTGATCCGGCGTCAGGCCAAGACGGGCGGCGATGTCGTTGATCGGCCGCTTGGTCGCGGCGCGCGCGATCTGAAGGTCGGTCTGCATGTCCTAGCGCACCACCATGACCGAGACCGGCGAATGGCGCACGACCGCGTTGGCATCGCGGCTGACCAGGATGCTGCGCAGCTCGTCAGGCTTGTCGCTGGCCATCACGATCAGGTCCGCCTTGTGCCGCGCCGCGGCCTTGAGGATCGTCTCGGCCACATGCCCGTGGCCGACATGCACCTGCACGCGCGACTGGTCGGGGAAATGCTGGCTGGCGAAATCGTCCAGTGCGCCCTTCATCTTCTGCAGGGCCTTCTGTTCGTACCCCTTGGGCAGGAAGGTCGCCACCATCGAGCTGCCGAAATCATGCACGATCCCCAGCAGGTGGATCACGCCCCGGTCCCCCGCCAGCCGCATCGCGGCCGGCAGGGCCTTTTCCCAGCTTTCGGGATGCTGAAGGTCGATCGGCAACAGCACGACGTCATGCATGGCGCGGTCCTTTCACGGGCTGGGGGCGCGTCTCGCGCCGACGCTGCGACCAGATCACCAGCCCCATCAGCAGGAAGGCCGGGATATAGATCCAGTACCGCGACGGCGCCGCCGCCGGGGCGTTCACGGCAAGCACGGTCTGATCCCAGTCCAGCCCCGCCGCCTGCGCCGGGCTGTCGAACGCCACGTTATCGATCAGCGTGCGATCACCGTCCTGGATCAGGGTGATGCCCGCGGCCTCCAGCCGTTCCTCTCCGGTGGCGCCTTCGGGGACGGGCAGCAGGGCCGTGAACTCGACGGGGTTTCCGATGTCGTTCAATCCCGCGATGCGCAGGCGCAGGCCGTCGCCGACCTCGCTGTCCTCCAGCGCCTGGACCAGTTCCGCGCCCGAACGCTCCTCGAACGGCGGGAAGACGTAGCCCCAAAAGAAGCCGGGCCGGAAGATGGTAAAGGCGATCACCAGCAGCAGGACCGTCTCCCACAGCTTGCTGCGGACCAGGAACCAGCCCTGGGTCGCGGCCGCGAACAGCAACATCGCGATGGTCGCCGTGATGAAGACGAAGATCCCCTGCCCCCAGCCCACGTCGATCAGCAGCAGATCGGTGTTGAAGATGAACAGGAACGGCAGGACCGCCGTGCGCATGCTGTAGCCGAAGGCGACGACCCCGGTCTTGATCGGATCGCCTCCCGACACGGCGGCCGCGGCAAAGGATGCAAGGCCCACGGGCGGGGTCACGTCGGCCATGATGCCGAAATAGAACACGAACAGGTGCACCGCGATCAGCGGCACGATCAGCCCGTTCTGCTGACCAAGCGTCACGATGACCGGCGCCAGCAGTGCCGAGACGACGATATAGTTCGCCGTCGTCGGCAGACCCATCCCCAGGATCAGCGACAGGACCGCGGTCAGGCAAAGGATGGCCAGCAGATGGCCGCCCGACAGGACCTCGACCACTTCGGCCAGGGCCGATCCGACGCCGGTCTGACTGACCGCGCCCACGATGATGCCCGCGGTCGCCGTGGCGATGCCGATGCCGATCATGTTGCGTGCGCCAGAGATAAGCCCGTCCACCAGATCGTCGAACCCGGCCCGCAATGCGCGCCCGGTGCGGGCGTTTCCGGTGCGGTCGGACCCGCGCAGCAGCACCATCAGCGGTCGCTGCGTCAGCAGGATGAAGATCATGTAGGCCGTGGCCCAGAAGGCCGACAGGCCCGGCGACAGGCGGTCGACCATCAGCGCCCAGACCAGCACGACCACCGGCAGGATGAAGTGCAGACCCGACCGGACCGTCGGCCCCGGCAGCGGCAGTTCCGTCACCGGCGCGTTGGGATCGTCGATCTGCAGCGGCTCCTCGCGCGATGCGACCCACAGCAGGCCGACATAGGCCGCCGTCAGGACGGCAAAGACCACGTAGGGGGCGGCCGCACCGAATGCGGGCCGGATCCAGCCCATCAGGTAATAGACCGCCAGCGACAGCGCGCAGATGCCCGCGATCAGGAAGGCCGCGAACATCAGCCGGCGCAGCAGCGGCGGCGGCGTATAGGCGCGCGGCAGGCCCTGCATCCCGGCCTTCATGGCCTCCAGATGCACGATATAGACCAGTGCGATATAGCTGATCGTGGCGGGCAGGAAGGCGTGCTTGACGACGTCGAAATAGGGAATGCCCACATACTCGACCATCAGGAAGGCTGCGGCGCCCATGACGGGCGGCATGATCTGGCCGTTGACCGACGACGCGGTTTCGACCGCCCCGGCCTTTTCGCTGGAAAAGCCCACCTTCTTCATCAGCGGGATGGTGAAGGTGCCGGTGGTGACCACGTTGGCGATGGACGAGCCCGAGATCAGGCCGGTCATGGCGCTGCTGACGACGGCGGCCTTGGCGGGCCCGCCGCGCAGGTGGCCCATCATCGAAAAGGCGACCTGGATGAAATAGTTGCCCGCGCCCGCCTTGTCCAACAGCGCGCCGAACAGCACGAAAAGGAACACGAAGCTGGTCGACACCCCAAGGGCGATGCCGAACACGCCTTCGGTCGTGACCCACTGGTGGTTGGCGACCTCGGCCAGCGAATTGCCGCGATGCGCGATGATCGACGGCATATAGGGGCCCAGGAAGGTGTAGGCCAGAAACACCGTGGCGACGATCATCAGGGCCGGCCCAAGGCTGCGGCGCGTGGCCTCCAGCAGCAGCAGGATGCCCACGACCGCCACGATCAGGTCCGTGGTGATCGGCGCGCCGACCCGGCGGCCAAGCGCGTCGCTGTTGATAAAGACGTACATGGTGACGACCACGCCGGCCAGCGCCAGCAGCCATTCCCATGGCGGAACGCGGGTCTTGGGGCTGCCCAGCAGCACGGCCGCAACGACGCCCGCCCCGGCCAGTGCCAGCCACCACAGCGGCATCGCGGCGGGCGCGCCATAGATGAACAGCCCCGAAAGGATCACCGGAACCGACACACCAAGGGCCAGCTGGAAAGGCGACTTTTCAGCAGGATAGGCCATGAAAGCCAGAAACAGCGCGAAGGCCAGATGGACCGCGCGGGCATCCGTGGCGCTGATGATGGCAAAGTTCAGCATGAAGGGCAGCGGCGAGGCGATCCACAGCTGGAACAGCGACCAGCACAGGGCCACCCCCAGGATCAGCTTGCCCACGAAACCCGGCGGAGTGCGCGCGCCCGTGTCCGACGAGGCGACCAGTTCGTCCAGTTCCTCCTGGGTCAGGGCGCCGTGGCCCGACGCCTGCATCTCGACCGCGCTGGCCTGCTGCTGGCGTTCCCTGGTCTTGTCGTCGTCGCTCATCACGGCACCCCCTGCGATGCATCTTGTTATTCGTTGGTCATGATGAAGGGCGGCCCGATGGGGCCGCCCCGGCCAGGCCTGGATTACTGGATCCAGCCCTGTTCGCGATAGTAGCGCTCGGCACCGGGGTGCAGGGGCGCGCTGTTGCCGTCGGCGATCATCTCCTCGGGGGTCAGCGAGGCGAAGGCCGGGTGCAGACCCTTGAAGCGATCGAAGTTGTCGAAGACCGCCTTGACGACCTGGTACACCGTCTCGTCCGGGATCGCGGCCGAGGTCACGAAGGTCGCCTTGACGCCGAAGGTCTCGGTGTCGTCGTCGTTGCCGGCATACATACCGCCAGGGATCACGACCTTGGAGTAGAACGGATTGTCCGCGATCAGCTTGTCGATCGCCTCGCCGGACACGTCGACCAGGGTCGCGTCCACGGTCGAGGTTGCCTCCTGGATCGAACCGTTGGGATGGCCCACGGTATAGCTGATGGCATCGACCTGGTTGTCGCCCAGGGCAGCCGACTGTTCGGCGGGGCGCAGTTCCGACGACAGCGCAAAGTCGTCCATGCTCATGCCCATGGCCTCCAGGACGACCTCGAACGTGCCGCGCGATCCGGAACCGGGGTTGCCCACGTTGACGCGCTTGCCTGCCAGGTCGCTAAAGGTCTCGACGCCGCTGTCGGCGCGGGCAACGACGGTGAAGGGCTCGGGGTGGACGGCGAACACGGCGCGCAGGTCGGTGAATGCATCGCCCTCATAGTCCGAGCTGCCGTTATAGGCGTGGAACTGCCAGTCGGACTGGGCCACGCCCATCGTCATGCCGCCGGACCGGATCTGGTTGATGTTGTCGATGGACCCGCCCGTCGCGGGCGCGGTGCAGCGCAGGCCGGTGGTCGCCGTGTCGCGGTTCACCAGGCGGCAGATCGACTGACCCACGACGTAATAGACGCCCGTCTGGCCGCCAGTGCCGATGGTGATGAACTGTTCTTCCTGCGCCATCAGCGGCGTAGCACCCAGTGCCATGGCGGTGCTCAGCAGGATCGGTTTCAATTTACCCATGTCGGCGTCTCCCTAACGATGATTGGCGGGAAGGCATGACAGGCGCGTTCCCGCTGGATGGTCTTATCGTCACGGATGCGTGTGCGAAACACAAGCCCGCACGGCCACAAAGCGTCCTGGGCGTGGACCTGGCCTTGATCAGCCCAGCAGGGTCGCCACGCGGTCCCGCAGCACGGGCAGCAGGTCGGTCGCGAACCACGGGTTGGCGCGCAGCCATCCGGTGTTGCGCCAACTGGGATGGGGCAGCGGAAACACTGCCGGCGCATGGGTGCGCCAGTCCCGGACGGTCTGCGTCACGTTGCGCGCGCCCAGATGCCACCGCATCGCGTGCCCGCCGACCAGCAGGGTCAGCTGCGGGTTCAGCTGGTCCATCACCTGCCGCCGCCACGTCGCCGCGCAGATCGGCGGGGGCGGCAGGTCCGCTCCCTTGGCGTCGTAACCCGGAAAGCAGAAGGCCATCGGCACGATCGAGATCCGGTCGCGGTCATAGAAGGTGTCCGGCTCCACCCTCATCCAGTCGCGCAGCCTGTCGCCGGAACGGTCGGTGAAGGGCCGCCCGCTGTCATGGACCCGCGCGCCCGGCGCCTGCCCCACGATCAGGATCCGCGTTCCCGGCCGGAACCAGACCACCGGTCGGGGCGCATGGCGCGTGGCGGTCACGGCAAAGCGGTCCGCGCACAGCCTGCAGGCACGGATACGGTCGGCCAATGGGGCGTCGTGATCATACATGCGTCGCATTTATGGCGAAATTGCGGCGATATAAGGCTGGTCAGATCACAAATTATCGGGCCCGATGGCAAGACTGGACACCCCGTCCGCCCCACCCTAATGTCGCCTTGGCAGTCGAGGCACCCGGCATGGCACGCCTCGTGCCGAAACGCGTTGGTATAACAAGGCCATGCTTGAATTCGACAATGTGTCCAAATCCTTCTGGACCGGCAAGCAGCACAAGATCATCCTCGAGCAGGCCTCGTTCAGGGTCGAGCTGGGGCAATCGCTTGGCATCCTGGCCCCCAACGGCACCGGCAAGACCACCTTGGTGAACATGATGTGCGGGCTGGAAAAGCCCGACGAAGGCAAGATCCGCCGCGAATGCCGCATCTCGTTTCCCCTAGGGTTCATGGGCGGCCTGGTCACGCGCCACACCGGTAACGAGAACGCGCGTTACATCGCGCGCATCTATGGGCTGGACCCTGACTACGTCGCGGCCTTCACGCGGTGGCTGTGCGACATCCACGAATATTTCGACATGCCGGTCGGCACCTATTCCACGGGCATGCGGCAACGGTTCAACTTCTCGCTGCTGCTGGCGCTGGATTTCGACATCTACCTGATCGACGAGGGCATGCCCCAGACCACGGATGTGGAATTCAATCGCAAGGCCGGTCGCGTCCTGTTCGAGCGGCTTCAGACCGCAACCACGGTGATCGTGTCCCACCAGCCCAGCACGATCGAGAAGTTCTGCAACCGCGCCGCGATCCTGCGCGATGGCAGGCTGTATCTGTTCGAGACCCTCGACGAGGCCAAGCAATATTATGACTACACCTCCTAAAGCGCGCCGGTACAACACGCAGGCGATGGCCTCGATCACGCCCCAGACGCCCCCGCCGGCGGAACCGACCGCATCGGACAGCCCCGCGCCGCCCCGGCTGGAGGTCGCGCGCCGCAGCGATGCCCCCGCCTCTGACGCGTCCGAGCGGCAGGCGCGGCTGGAACGGTTCCTGGCCACCGAACCGATCGACGACGGCCTGGGTGATTTTCGCCTGACCAAGCCCGCAGCGCCGTCCCCCGAAAAGGACACGCCGACCGCGCCTCCCGCGGATTCTGGCGACATGGAGGCGCGACTGGCCGCCATCCGCGCAGAGAAGCTGACCGAACGCCAGCTGCGCATCGCCAAGCGCATCGCCGCCCTGCACCAGATCGAGGTTTCCTCGGCCGAGGAGGCCGTGCTGCGTCTGCGGGAGCGGGGGATCGATCCGTCCCATCGCACCGCCGTCGGCAGCATCTTGTCGTCGGAGGGCACGCGCGCGCAGGCCGCCCCCTCACCCAACGCGCCCGCCGTGCGGCAGGCCCCCGTGCCGTCGATCCTACCCGACCGCAGCCCGGCGCCCCCCGGCCGCCCCGCCCTGCCGTCCCGCGAGGAACTGACCGAAGAAAAGCGCGCCGCCGAAATCTATCGCATCCAGCGCGACCTGGCCCGCCGCCGCCGCCGCCGCATGGCAATGCTGGCGATGCGGCTGGCGCTGTTCGTGTTCCTGCCGACCGCACTGGTCGGCATCTATTACGGCCGCTATGCCTCTCCGCTTTACGCAACGGTATCGCAGTTCCAGATCCAGTCGGCCGAAAGCGGATCCGGCGCCAGCGGGCTCAGCGGGATGCTGGGCGGGTCGGGCCTGGGCACGAACCAGGACGCGGTCGCGGTGCAAAGCTATCTGACATCGCGCGACGCGATGCTGCGGCTAGACGAGGATCTGGGCTTCCGGCGCGCCTTCCAGGACCCGTCGGTCGATGCGATCAAGCGCCTGCCCGCGGATGCCACAAACGAGGCCACGTTCAGCCTGTACAAGGATTCCGTCAAGATCGGCTATGACCCGACCGAAGGCGTGCTGAACATGGAGGTCATCGCGCCCGACCCGCAGCTAAGCGAACAGTTCTCGCGCGCGCTGATTTCCTATGCGGAACAGCTTGTTGACGCCCTGACCTCACGTATGCGCTCCGACCAGATGGACGGCGCGCGCGAGACCTATCAGGACGCCGAGGAAAAGATGCTGGCCGCCCAGCTTCGCGTTCAGGAGTTGCAGGAGAGGCTGGGCGTGCTGGACCCCGTCGCGGAAAGCGGCGTGGTCATGGCGCAGGTCAGCATGCTGGAAGGCCAACTGGCCGAAAAGCAGCTGGAACTGGGCCAGTTGCAGTCGAATGCCCGCCCCCTGCAAAGCCGCGTCGATGCGGTGGAGGGCGACATCGCCCGCCTGCGCGACCTGATCACGCAGACCCGCCAGCAGCTGACGCAGGGCAACGACACCCGCAACTCTCTGGCCGCCATCGGCGGAGAGCTGCGCGTCGCCGAGGCCGAGATGCTGACGCGCCAGGAAATGCTGGCCGCCGCCGCCGCCCAGATGGAAACCGCGCGCATCGAGGCGAACAAGCAGGTCCGCTATCTGTCACTGTCCATCGCGCCCATTCCGCCGGATGAGGCCACCTATCCGCGCGCGTTCCAGAACACCCTGGTGGCATTCCTGGTGTTTTCGGGTATCTATCTGATGCTGTCGCTGACGGCCTCCATCCTACGCGAACAGGTATCGACATGACGACTGCCAAGCATATCCCCATCGGTTCGATCACCTGCGGCAACGACCTGCCGCTGACGGTGATCGCCGGACCCTGCCAGCTGGAAAGCCTGGACCACGCGCTGATGATCGCCGAAGTGATGGCCAAGGCCTGTGCCGATGCCGGGGCGTCCTTCGTCTTCAAGGCCAGCTATGACAAGGCGAACCGCACCTCTTTGTCGGGTCGCCGAGGCTTAGGCATCGACGAGGGGCTGGAGATCCTGGCCGCGGTCCGCGATCGGTTCGGCTGCCCCGTGCTGACCGACATTCATGACGCCGACCAGGCGGTGCGCGCCGCGCAGGTGGTCGATGTGATCCAGATCCCCGCCTTTCTGTGCCGCCAGACCGACCTGTTGCTGACTGCGGGCCGCACCGGCGCGGTGGTCAACATCAAGAAGGGTCAGTTCCTGGCCCCCTGGGACATGCCCAACGTCGCGGACAAGGTCGCCTCGACCGGGAACGGGAACATCCTGCTGACCGAACGCGGGGCCAGCTTCGGCTATAACACCTTGGTCGCCGACATGCGGTCGCTGCCGATCATGGCGCGGACCGGCTATCCGGTGATCATGGACGCGACCCATTCGGTCCAGCAGCCGGGCGGTCAGGGCGGCAGTTCGGGCGGACAACGTGAATTCGCCCCGGTCATGGCACGGGCCGCGGTGGCTTTGGGCGTGGCCGGCGTCTTCATCGAAACGCACGAAGCCCCCGACATCGCGCCGTCCGACGGGCCGAACATGATCCCGCTGGACCGTATGCCCGCGCTGATCGCATCGCTGATGGCCTTCGACCGGCTGGCAAAGGCCGACCCGCTCCCGGCATGATCCGCGTTCTGCTGATCCTGTTGGCGCTGGCGGCCCCCGTGGCCGCCCAGGTCGCCGATCCGTCAGCACCGTTGAGGCCAAGCGGCGCGATCTCGACGCAGGACAACCGGGCGACGGATTTGGCAATCCTATCGCGCATTTCCAGCATCCTAGCGCAAGTCCCTGAATTCGATGGCGTCCGTGCTAGCGTCGATGCGGGGATCGTGACCCTTGTGGGCGAGGTGACCGAACAGCAGACCATTTCGCGCCTTGAATCGCTGCTGGCGCGTGTCGAGGGGGTCGTCGCGATCGAGGATCAGGTTACCCTGTCCACCGACCTGGGCACGCGGCTGGTCTCGGTCCGCGACAGGTTTCAGTCCCGCCTGACCGCGGTCATCGCGGGCCTGCCCTTCATGGCACTGGGCCTGGCCGTGGGGGCGATAATCGTGCTGGCCGGCGGCTGGCTGTCGCGGCGGGAACGAACCCTGTCGGGGATCGCACCGAACCCCTTCATCGCCGGATTTCTGGCGCAGACGATCAGGCTGACCGCATGGATCGTGGCGCTTGTCGTGGCGCTGGACCTGATGGGCGCGCGGGCTCTGTTGGGGACATTGCTGGGTGCGGCGGGCATCTTCGGCCTGTCGCTGTCCTTTGCGGCCCGCGATACGATCGAAGGATTCGTGGCCACGATGCTGCTGTCGCTGCGCCAACCCTTCAACCCGAACGACCTGATCGAGGTGAACGGCCTGCGCGGTCGGGTGATCCGCCTGACCAGTCGCGGCACCACCCTGCTGACGCTGGACGGCAATCATATCCGCATTCCGAACCAGATCATCTACAAGGCCGTCCTGACCAATTACACGCGCAACCCCGAACGTCGCTTCATGGTCGACCTGACCATCGACCCCGGCGCCGATCTGGGCCGCGCGCGCGATCTGGTGCTCAGGGCGCTGGCGGGGATGGATTTCGTGCTGAAGCGTCCCGAACCCGTCGCCTGGCTGGATGCCCAAGGGCCGGATCACGTTGTCATCCGCGCCGGGGGTTGGGTCTCGCAGGACGGCACCGATTTCGACCTGGCGCGCGGAGAGGCGTTTCGCCTGCTGCGCCATGCGCTGGACAGCAAGGGCTACCTGGTGCCGGAACCCGTCCACCGCATCCGCCTGGAACAGCCCGAGGCGGAGGCGCGTCCAAGCCCTGCCCGCCCCTCACGCCCCGCCGATGCGCGCCTGTCCGACCTGAACCCCGACGCCGCGTTCGAGGAGATGGTCGAACGGGGTCGCATCGATGACGGGCGCGACCTGCTCAGCCCGACGCCACGGACCTAGGCGGCGCGCCCAGCGGCATCGGCCGACGCCCAGGCCCACTGAAAATTATAGCCGCCCAGCCACCCTGTCACGTCGACGCATTCGCCGATGAACGCCAGTCCGGGCACCTGGCGCGCCTGCATTGTCCGCGCGTCCAGGTCGCGCGTATCCACGCCGCCTAGGGTCACTTCGGCGGTGCGATAGCCTTCGGTCCCCACGGGTCGGACCTGCCACCGGTTCACGCGCGCGCCCAGCGCGTCCAGCCGGGCGTTCGGCTGATCGGCCAGCCGCGCCTGTGCCAAGCCCGCGTCCGCCGCCACGGATTGGGCAAGGCGTTCCGGCAGCATCTGGGCCAGGACGGTCGCCACCTGCGCCTTGCCGCCGCGTGCGGCCTTCAGGTCGGCGGCGATGTCGCGGTCGGGCGCAAGATCGATGGTCAGCACCTCACCCGCCTGCCAGAAGCTTGAGATCTGCAGGATCACTGGGCCGCTCAACCCGCGATGCGTGAACAGCAGCGCATCGCGAAAGCTGCCCCTGCCATGCGTGATCCGCGCCTCGACCGACAGTCCGGCCAGCGGACGGCACAGCGCCAGATCCTGTTCCGCAAAGGTCAGCGGCACCAGCGCGGGCCGCGTTTCGACAAGACGCAACCCAAACTGACGCGCCAGATCATAACCCAGCCCAGTCGCCCCGATCTTGGGAATCGACTTGCCGCCCGTCGCGACGACGACCCGACCCGTGCTGATCGGCCCGCCGGAGGTCGCGACCACGAACCGATCACCATCCTGGCTGACGCCGTCGATGCGCGTGCCAAGGCGCAGGTCTGCCCCGCCCATGCGATCCAGCAGCATGTCGGTGATCTGCGTGGCCTTGCCGTCGCAGAACAGTTGCCCCTGGGTCTTTTCATGCCAGGCGATTCCCGCCCGGTCGACCAGATCGACAAAGGCCTGCGGACGATACCGCGCCAAGGCACTGGCTGCGAAGCGCGGGTTGTCCGACAGGAAACGGTCCGGCCCGGTCGCGAAGTTGGTGAAATTGCACCGCCCGCCGCCGGAAATGCGGATCTTTTCGGCGGGCGTCGGCGCATGATCCAGCACCACGACCCGCCTGCCCTGCGCGACGGCAGAGCCTGCGCAGAACAATCCGGCCGCCCCGGCCCCCAGAATGACGATATCGGCGTGTTCCATGGCGCGTCGATACCGGGGCTTTGGGACGGGGGCAAGATTTCTGCATTTTTCGTCTTGCACCCATCTGCGGGCTTGGGTAATCACCCTCCACAGTTGGGGCGTGGCCAAGTGGTAAGGCATCGGTTTTTGGTACCGTGTACCGTAGGTTCGAATCCTACCGCCCCAGCCAATATCCAGAAAGTCGAATAATCAGCCGTACTTGGCTGCCATACATGATGTCGCCTACGCCGACATGATGCTGCGCACGGCCTCTGCGGCCAAGGGTGCGTTGCGGCGGCGGAACTCCTCCGGATCCCACTCCGACAGCGATCCGGCGATGTGGATCGCGGCGATCGGGCGGCCCGATGCGTCCGGGATCGCCACGCCAAGGGCCACCTCTCCCATCAGGATCTGCTCCAGCGCCAGCGCGTGGCCGGCCTCTCGCGCCAGCGCGACCTGGTCGCGGATCGCCTGGGGATCGGTCAGGGTCCGGGGCGTCAGCGGCCGAAGACTGGCCTCGTCCAGGATCTGGTCGACCTCGGTCGGGGGCAGCATCGCCATGACGGCCCACCCGCCCGACGTGCAGGTCGTGGGCACGCTGTTGCCCACCAAGGTCGCAAAGAACGTCTCGCGCTTGCTTTGCATCCGGGCGGCATAGACCATGCGCTGACCATCGAACAGTGACAGGTCGACCCGTTCGCGGACGTTGCGACGCAGGTCCAGCAGGATCGGACTGGCGCGACGCACCAGCGGGTTCAGGCGCAGATAGTCGTGCGTCAGGTCCAGGATCGGCAGGTCCAGACGAAAGCCGCGACCATCCTCGGCCAACGTCAGATAGCCCAGCTTGCGAAAGGTGTGCACCAGACGCTGCGCCGCGCTGCGCGTCAGCCCGGTCCGCGTGGCGATCTGGCCAAGCGACAATGCCCCGTCGGCATCGCGAAACGCTTCCAGAACGCTCATTCCGCGGGCAAGGGATTGGACGAACAAGGCATTCTCTGCCTGCGGACCGTCCGGATCGCGATTCTTGCGCTGCATGCAATCTCCGACGTTGACATGATCAATTTTGGGTTAATACACTCGTAATACAATGCAACTGTATCGGATGACAATACATTGCTGACCCAGACGATTCCTGCCCG
The DNA here is from genome assembly GCF_000967735.1 of Paracoccus sp. S4493. Lineage (NCBI taxonomy): Bacteria > Pseudomonadati > Pseudomonadota > Alphaproteobacteria > Rhodobacterales > Paracoccaceae > Paracoccus > Paracoccus sp. S4493. The sequence continues at coordinate 38,671 of NZ_JXYF01000024.1, read as the reverse complement.
TCCTTTGCGAATTGCCCTTGCGGGCTTCGTTCATGAAAGCAATTCCTTTGCCCCAAGCCCCGCCGACATGGCGGCCTTTGAACAGGGCGGCGGCTATCTGCCGCTGTGCCGCGGGGCGCAGATCATCGAGTGTGCACGGGACGTGAACCTGCCGATCGCCGGTGTCATCGCGCATGGCGAAAAGCAGGGCTGGCAGATGGTGCCTGTCGTCTGGGCGGGCGCGGTCCCATCCGCGCCGGTGACCGCCGATTGCTACGCCGCCCTGACCGAGGAGATCGTCCAGGGCCTGCGCGATGCGGGGCCACTGGACAGCGTCTTTCTGGACCTGCACGGCGCGATGGTGGCCGATGGGGCGCCGGACGGCGAAGGCCTGCTGTTGGAGCGGGTGCGCCAGGCCGTCGGGCCGAATACGCCTGTCGTCGCGGCGCTGGACCTGCACGGCAACATCACGGCGCGGATGGTGGACAATGCCAACCTGATGGTGGGGTTCCGCACCTATCCGCATGTCGACATGGCCCTGACCGGGCATCGTGCGGCGCAGCAACTGGACCGCCTGATGAGCGGCGCGCCCAACGCCAAGGCGTTCCGGCAGCTGGATTTTCTGATCCCGATCGCCTGGCAGGCGACCGATGCACAGCCCGCAGCCGGGCTTTATGACCGGGTTGCCGCCTGCGACGGTCAGGGCTGTGCGTCGCTGTTCATGGGGTTTCCCGCGGCCGATTTCGCCGACTGCCGCCCCTCGGTCATCGCCTATGCCCAGACGCAGGCACAGGCCGATGCGATGGCCGACGGCCTGGCACAGGCCCTGCGCGAGGCCGAACCCGCGTTCCGCGGCGAATGCCATAGCGCCGCGGGCGGGGTGGCAGAGGCGATGCGCCGCGCAACAGATCGGCCGGTGATCCTGGTCGACACGCAGGACAATCCCGGCGCAGGCGGCAATTCCGACACGACCGGCATGCTGCGCGCCCTGGTCGAGGCCGATGCCCGGGACGCGGCCATCGGCCTGATCATCGATCCGGAGGCGGCGGCGGCGGCCCATGCCGCGGGGGTGGGTGCGACCATCGATCTGGCCCTGGGCGGTCGGTCCGGCATTCCGGGCGATGCGCCATTTCAGGGCCGGTTCACGGTGGACGCTCTGTCCGACGGGGCCTGCCATGCCACGGGCCCGTTCTATGGCGGCGCGCATCTGGCGCTTGGGCCGTCGGCCTGCCTCAGCATCGGTGGCGTGCGGGTCGCCGTCGCGTCGGAAAAGGCGCAGATGGCGGATCGTCAGATGTTCCGCTTCCTTGGGATCGTCCCCGAGGAGCAGGCCATCCTGGTCGTGAAAAGCTCGAACCATTTCCGTGCCGATTTCGCCCCCATCGCGGCGGCGATCCTGACCTGCGCCGCGCCCGGACCCATGCCCGTCAGCCCGGCCAGCCTGCCCTTTCGCAACCTGGCCCCCGGCATCCGGCTGGAGCCGGGCGGCGCACCCTTCACACCCCCCGCGCAAGGCTGACGCCAAGATCACCCCGCGGACCCGTTCAACAGAGAGGACACCATGCTCAAGAAATTGACTGCCACGTTTCTGGCCTCGACCATGCTGACAGGCGCGGCCTGGGCCGAGACCACCGTCAAGGCCGTGATGCATTCCGGCCTGCGCGTGCTGGACCCCGTGATCACCACCGCCCACATCACGCGCAACCACGCCTACATGATCTATGACGTGCTGATCGCGCAGGATTCCGAATTCCAGCCGCAGCCGCAGATGGCCGACTGGACCATTTCGGACGATCAGCTGACCTATACCTTCACGCTGCGCGACGGGCTGACCTTCCATGACGGCGCGCCGGTGACGGCGGCCGATGCCGTGGCCTCGCTGCAGCGGTGGGGGCAGAAGGATGCGGGCGGACAGGTCATCATGGACCGCACCGCCAGCCTTGAGGCGACCGACGACAAGACGATCACCTGGACGCTGACCGAGCCCTTCGTGCCGATGCTGGACGTGCTGTCCAAGCAGTCCGCCCTGCCCCCCTTCATCATGCCCGCCCGCGTGGCCCAGACCTCGGCCGACGAGGCGATCACCGAATACGTGGGCTCGGGGCCGTTCCGCTTTGTCGAGGCGGAGTTCCAGCCGGGGCTGATGGTCGTCTATGAGAAGTTCGACGAATACGTGCCGCGCGACGAACCCGCCGACTGGATGGCCGGCGGCAAGGTCGTCAATGTCGACCGCGTCGAATGGGTCAACATGCCCGACGTCCAGACCGCCGTGAACGCGCTGTCGGGCGGAGAGATCGACTATATCGAGGCGATGCAGGTCGACCTGATCCCGCTGCTGGAGGGTGATCCGAACATCGTCGTCGAAACGCGCGAGCCGACCGGCATGCAGACGATGACGCGGATGAACTTCCTGCACCCGCCTTTCGACAACGTCCAAGTCCGCCAGGCGGCCATCAAGGCGATCACCCAGGAACCGGTCCTGGCCGCGATGGTCGGCAACCCCGAATATTATTCGGTCTGCGGCGCCATCCTGGGCTGCGGCACGCCACTGGAGAACGCCACCGGCACCGAAACCCTGACCCAGGGCGGCGGCGCCGAGGAGGCGCGGGCGCTGCTGGAACAGGCGGGCTATGACGGCACGCCGGTCGTATTGATGGCGCCCACCGACATGGTGGCGCTGGCCACCCAGCCCGTCGTCGTGTCGCAGATGCTGCGCGAGGCCGGGTTCCAGGTCGAGCTGCAGCCGATGGACTGGCAGACGCTAGTCACGCGCCGCGCCAGCCAGGCGGCCCCGGCCGAGGGGGGCTGGAACGTGTTCATCACAAACTGGATGGTGCCGGAGATCTCGAACCCGATCTCAAACCCGATGCTGAACGGACGCGGCGACGACGCCTGGTTCGGCTGGCCCACCGACGAGACCATCGAGGGTCTCAAGGAGGAATTCATCGACGCCCCCGACGCCGCAGCCCAAGCCGCGGTTGCCGAGAAGATCCAGGCCCACGCCCTGGAGAACGGCCTGCTGATCCCTCTGGGTCAGTACACCCTGCCGCAGGCCCGCCGCACCACGATCACCGAGATGATCAACTCGCCCGTGCCGGTCTTCTGGGGCCTGCAGAAGTCCGAGTGATCGAAAGCAGGGGGCGGTTCCGCCGCCCCCCACCCACCTGATCGGAGAAACCTGATGCTGGGGTACATCCTGCGGCGCATTCTGGCCGTCATTCCGGTGATGCTGCTGGTCGCCGTCTTCGTCTTCCTGCTGCTGCGCCTGACGCCGGGCGACCCGGCCGCGATCATCGCGGGCGACATGGCGACCCCCGCCCAGCTGGAGCGCATCCGCGAGGCGATGGGCCTGAACGACCCGCTGCACATCCAGTTCGTGACCTGGGTCGGACAGCTGCTGCGGGGCGATCTGGGCGTGTCGCTGATCTCGAACACGCCGGTGGCCACGATGGTCGCCGACCGCATCGCGCCGACCCTGTCCATCGCGGTGCTGACCATCGTGATGTCGGTCGCGATCGCCGTGCCGATGGGCGTGCTAGCCGCGTGGAAGCATCGCAGCATGGCCGATTACGCGGTGATGACCTTCTCGGTCCTGGGGTTTTCGGTGCCGGTCTTCGTGATCGGATACCTGTTCATCCTGGTCTTCTCGCTGCAGCTGGGCTGGTTTCCGGTTCAAGGATACACGCCCCTGTCGTCGGGCCTGGGCGGGTTTCTGTCGAATGCCTTCCTGCCCGCGCTGACGCTGTCGACCATCTATGTCGCGCTGATCGCGCGCATGACGCGGGCCAACATGCTGGAGGTGCTGGGCGAGGACTATATCCGCACCGCCCGCGCCAAGGGGGCCCCGGAACGCACCGTCCTGTTCCGCCACGCGCTGAAGAACGCGGCCGTCCCGATCCTGACCGTGATCGGCACCGGCTTTGCCCTGCTGATCGGGGGCGTGGTGGTGACCGAGACAGTCTTCAACATCCCCGGCGTGGGCCGCCTGACGGTCGATGCGATCCTGGCGCGCGACTATCCGGTCATCCAGGCGATGATCCTGCTGACCAGCTTCCTCTATGTGCTGGTGAACCTGCTGATCGACCTCAGCTACAGCCTCTTTGACCCAAGGATCCGTTACTGATGGCACAGGTACCGCAACCGACCTCGGCGATGCAGCCGGTCCTGCGCGCGCTTCGCCTGCCGCATCTGGGCGCAGGCAGCAAGATCGCGGCGCTGGTGCTGGCCGTCATCGTCGTCCTGACGCTGCTGGCGGGCTGGATCGCGCCGCATGACCCGCTGGCGATGAACCCCATGGCCCGCCTGCAGGCCCCGATCGAGGGCCATCCCCTTGGCACCGACAATTTCGGCCGCGACATCTTCAGCCGCGTGCTGATCGGCGGACAGCTATCGCTGATCATCGGCATCGCCACGGCGGTGGTGTCGGTCCTGCTGGGTCTGATCATCGGCATGATCGCGGGCTTCTTCCGCACGGCGGACGCGATCATCATGCGGGCGATGGACGCGCTTATGGCGATCCCCTCGATCCTGCTGGCCATCGCGCTGGTGGCGCTGAACGGGCCGTCGGTCGGATCGGTCATCGCCGCGATCACCATCCCAGAGATCCCCCGCGTCGTGCGCCTGGTCCGCGCCGTGGTCCTCTCCGCGCGCGAGGAGCCCTATGTCGAGGCCGCGATCGCGCTTGGCACGCCGATGCGCAAGATCCTGGTGCGCCACCTGGTGCCGAACACCACCGCGCCCCTGATCGTGCAGGGCACCTATATCCTGGCCAGCGCCATCCTGACCGAGGCGATCCTGTCCTTCCTGGGCGCAGGCGTCAGCACCGAGACCCCCACCTGGGGCAACATCATGGCCGAGGGTCGGCTGTTCTTCCGCATCAAGCCGGAGCTGATCCTCTATCCCGGCATCGCGCTGTCGCTGTGCATCCTGTCGATCAACCTTCTGGGCGACGCGGCACGCGACATGCTGGACCCGCGGCTGAAGAAAAGGGCAGGCTGATGCAGTTCAAGACACGCAACTTCGACGCGGCCGACGTGGTGCTTGAGGCCCGCGACCTGACCGTGACCTTGCCCGAGACGCCGGGAAACCCCGCGGTCCTGAAGGGCATCGACGTGACCATCCGCGCGGGCGAGACCGTCTGCCTGGTGGGCGAATCCGGGTCGGGGAAATCCGTCACCTCGCTAGCGATCATGGGGCTGCTGCCCGACGCGCTGCGCGTCGCGGGGGGCACGATCCAGTTGCAGGGCCGCGACCTGTTGCCTCTGACACAGGCGCAGATGCGCGACCTGCGCGCGGCCCGCGTCGCGATGATCTTCCAGGAGCCCATGACCGCACTGAACCCGGTCCTGCGCGTGGGGGACCAAATCATGGAGGTGATGGAGCTGCACACCGACCTGCCCGCAGCGGAGCGCTGCCGTCGTGCGGTGGCGATCATGGAGCAGGTCCATCTGCCCGATGTCGAACGCATCTTCCGCAGCTATCCGCATCAGCTGTCGGGCGGCCAGCGCCAGCGGATCATGATCGCGATGGCCCTGGTGCTGGAACCCGTCCTGCTGATCGCGGACGAACCCACGACCGCGCTGGACGTGACCACGCAAAAGCAGATCCTGGCGCTTATCGACGAATTGCAGCGCGACCATGGCACGGCGGTGCTGTTCATCACCCATGACATGGGCGTCGTCGCGGAAATTGCCGACACCGTCTATGTCATGAAGCAGGGAGAGATCGTCGAACATGGCGCGGTCGAGACGCTGCTGCGCAGCCCGCAGGCGGACTATACCCGCAAGCTGCTGAAAGCCGTGCCCAGCCTGTCGCCCCGCGAGGCCCGGCCCCAGGCGGCGGATGCCGTCCTGCGGGTCGAGCGGCTGAACAAGATCTATGGCGGCGGCGGCATCCTGCGGAAGCTTCCGCAAGCGCATGCCGCCCGCGACGTGACCTTCGCCCTGTCGCGCGGTCGCACCCTGGGGATCGTCGGCGAGAGCGGGTCCGGCAAGTCCACCGTCGCGCGCTGCATCATGCGGCTGATCGACCCCAGTTCGGGGCGCATCCTGCTGGACGATGCCGACATCGCGAACCTTTCGCGCGGCGCGTTGCGCCCGCACCGCCAGAAGCTGCAGGTGGTGTTCCAGGACCCGATGCGGTCGCTGAACCCCCGCTGGACCATCGGCGAGAGCCTGATCGAGGGGCCATTGAACTATGGCACCAGCCGTACGGACGCGATGGCCGAGGCCGCGCGCCTGATGGGCGTCGTGGGCCTGCCCGCCGACGCGCTGGCCCGCTATCCGCACCAGTTCTCGGGCGGGCAGCGGCAGCGCATCGCGATCGCCCGCGCGGTGATGATGCGCCCTGACGTGCTGGTCGCGGACGAGGCCGTGTCGGCGCTGGACGTGTCGGTGCAGGCGCAGGTGCTGGACCTTCTGGACCAGCTGCAGCGCGACCTGGGCATCGCCATCGTCTTCATCACCCACGATCTGCGCGTCGCCGCCCAGATCTGCGACGAGGTGATTGTCATGCAGCGCGGCGCCGTCGTGGAACACGGCCCCGCGGGCGAGGTGCTGGCCGCGCCCGCCCATCCCTATACACGCGCCCTGATCGAGGCCGCCCCCGGCCGGTCATGGGACTTCCAGAACTTCCGTGCCATGCCAGAGGTGAGACATGCCGAACCTGCCTGAGATCGACGCCGCCGTCCCGGAACTGACCGAGATCTTCCGCGACCTGCACGCGCACCCGGAGATCGGCATGGAGGAGGTCCGCACCAGCGCGGTCGTCGCGGCCAAGCTGCGCGAATGGGGCGTGGACGAGGTCCACGAGGGCGTGGGCCGGACCGGCGTCGTGGGCATCCTGCATGGTCGGGGTCAGGGCAACCGCCGCATCGGCCTGCGCGCCGACATGGACGCGCTGCCGATCCACGAGGCGACGGGGCTGCCCCATGCCTCGACCCAGGCCGGCAAGATGCATGCCTGCGGCCATGACGGGCACACGACGATGCTGTTGGGGGCCGCGCAGTATCTAGCGCGGACGCGCAATTTCGACGGCACCGCGGTCCTGATCTTCCAGCCCGCCGAGGAGGGTCTGGGCGGCGCCCGCGCCATGATCGCGGACGGGCTGTTCCAGCGGTTCCCGGTCGACGAGGTCTATGGCATGCACAACCAGCCGACCGGCCAGCCGGGCCGCGCGACGCTGTGCAAGGGGCCGGCCATGGCGGGGGCGTCCTTCTTCGACATCACCGTAACGGGCAAGGGCAGCCATGCCGCCATGCCGCAGCAGTCGCGCGACGCGCTGGTCGCGGCATCTGGGCTGGTCGGGCAGTTCCAGACGATCCTGGGCCGCAACGTCGCGCCGCTGGATCAGGCGGTTCTGTCGGTCACCCAGATCCATGCGGGCAGCGCCTACAACGTGGTGCCCGAAACCGCGACCCTGGCCGGCACGATCCGCTTCTTCCGCCCCGAGGTCCGCGACCTGATGCAGGCGCGGATGCGCGCCATCTGCGAGGGTGCCGCGCAGGCCTTCGATCTGCGGATCACCTGCGAGTTCCGCGAGATCTTCGACGTGCTGGTGAACGATGCCGACCTGTCGGACGCCTGGACCCAAGCCGCCGCCGACGTGCTGGGCGCAGACAATGTGCGCGACGATTCCCAGCCCTTCACCGGGTCTGAGGATTTCGCCGACATGCTGCAGCAGGTCCCCGGCGCCTATGGCAACGTGGGCCATGCGGGCACTGTGCCCCTGCACAATCCGGGCTTCGTGCTGGACGAGGGCATCCTGCCCGTCGGCGCGTCGATCTATGCGCGGCTGATCGAACGCCGCCTGCCGGTGGCGGCATGAGCGCGTTGGATCTGCCCTTCGACGCGGAGGAAATGCTGACGGGCCTGCGCCCCTGGATCGAATGCGAAAGCCCAACCTGGGACGCGGGCGCCGTCAGCCGGATGATGGACCTGGCCGCGCGCGACCTGTCCGCGATCGGCGCCACGGTCGAGACAGTGCCGGGCACCAAGGGCTTCGGCACCTCGATCCGCGTCACCTTTCCGCATGCCGACCAGGGCAAGCCGGGCATCCTGGTGTCGGGGCACATGGACACGGTTCATCCCGTCGGCACGCTGGAGAAGCTGCCCTTCCGCGTCCAGGACGGCAAGGCCTGGGGGCCGGGCATCATGGACATGAAGGGCGGCAACTACGTCTTCCTGGAGGCGATGCGCCAGATCGCACGGGCCGGGCTGACCACGCCTTTGCCGGTCACGTTTCTCTTCACCCCCGACGAGGAAGTCGGCACCCCCGCCACCCGCGGCCTGATCGAGGATGCCGCCCGCGGCCAGCGCGCCGTGCTGCTGCCCGAACCCGCGCTGCCCGACGGGGGCGCGGTGATCGGGCGATACGCCATCGCGCGGTTCGACCTGCTGACCCATGGCCGGCCCAGCCATGCGGGCTGGGCGCTGAAGGACGGCCGGTCCGCCATCGCCGCCATGGCCCGCCGCATCCTGGAGGTCGAGGCGATGACGACCGAGGACTGCACATTCTCGGTGGGCGTCATCCATGCCGGGCAATGGGTGAACTGCGTGGCCTCGGAATGCCGGGCCGAGGTCCTGTCCATGGCCAAGACCCAAGACGATCTGGACCGCGGCGTCGCGGCCGTGCTGGCGCTGCAGGGCGAACGGGACGGGGTCGAATTCACCGTCACCCGCGGCGTCACCCGCCCTGTCTGGGAGCCGCAGCCGGGCACGATGGCGCTGTATGACCTGGCGCGCGACCTGTCGGCGCAGATCGGGTTCGACCTGTCGTCGGACCGGTCGGGCGGCGGGTCGGACGGCAACTTCACCGGCGCGATGGGCGTGCCCACGCTGGACAGCATCGGCGTGCGCGGCCGCGGCCTGCATACGCCGGACGAACATATCGAGATCGACAGCCTGCCCGAGCGTGCGCGCCTGGCCGCGGGCCTGCTGACCCGGATCATCTGAGGACCCCATGACCGCATTTGCCGACCTGACCGCCGCCGCGATGACCGCGGGCTTTGCCGACCGCAGCCTGTCCCCGATGGAGGTGACCCGCGCCGTCCTGGAGCGCATCGACGCCAGCGAGCCGGTGCTGAACGCGATGTGGACCGTCGATCACGACCTGGCGCTGGAGGCCGCCCGCGCGTCCGAGGAGCGCTGGCGGCGCGGCGCGCCGTTGACGGTGAACGGCGTGTCGCTGGACGGCGTGCCCATCACCATCAAGGAGAATATTGCCACCCGCGGCGTGGCGATGCCCCTGGGCACCGCCGTCAGCGACATGACGCCGCGCACCGAGGACGCTCCCCCCGCCGCCCGCATGCGCGAGGCGGGGGCAGTCTTTCTGGGTCGCACGACCATGCCCGATTTCGGGATGCTGTCCTCGGGTTTGTCCAGCTTTCACCGGCTGGCGCGCAATCCATGGAACACCGCCATGAACCCCGGCGGTTCCAGCGCGGGGGCGGGAGCGGCAGGGGCTGCGGGCTATGGGCCGATCCACTTGGGGACCGATATCGGCGGATCGATCCGGCTGCCCGCCGCGTGGTGCGGGCTGGTGGGGCTGAAGCCCAGCTTGGGGCGCGTGCCGATCGACCCGCCCTTCATGGGGCGCGCGGCGGGGCCGATGACGCGGACCGTCACCGATGCCGCGATGGCCATGGCGGTGCTGTCCCAGCCCGACGGGCGCGACCACATGTCCCTGCCGCCCGCGACGATCGACTGGATGGACCTGGACCGCGACCTGAAGGGGCTGCGCGTCGGCCTGCTAATGGACGCCGGCTGCGGCATGGCGGTCGACCCGCAGGTCAGCGACGCCGTGACCGCCGCGGCGGCCCTGTTCGAACAGGCTGGTGCCGTCATCCGGCCCATCGATCCGTGGATGACTCCCGACCTGCTGCAGGGCCTGGATGATTTCTGGCGCACGCGGGCCGGGCTGGACGTGCTGGCGCTGTCGCCCGAACAGCGGGCCCGTATCCTGCCGCTGGTGCGGGAATGGGCAGAATCGGGTCTGGGCCGGTCCGGAGAGGACGTCTGGCGCAGCTATGGCGCCACGGTCGAGATCCGTCGTCGTACCACGCAGGCCATGGCTGATCTGGACCTGATCCTGTCGCCCATCTCTCCGAATGTCAGCTTTCCGGCGGATTGGGCCTATCCCGCCGACAACGACGTGACGCGCGCGATGCAGCATATCGGCTTTACCGCGCCCTTCAACATCGGCGAACAACCGGCGATCAGCGTGCTCTGCGGCCATGACCGGAACGGCGTGCCCATCGGGTTGCAGATCGCAGGTCGCCGGTTCGACGACCTGGGCGTGCTGCGCGCCGCGCGGGCGTGGGAACGGATCGCCCCGCCCGCACGCCCCTGGCCCGTGGTCACGGGCTAGTCGTGCGAGGGCTTGTCCTGCGGAAAAAACAGGGCCGCGGCTTCCGACAGATAGCTGTCGGCGAAACCGCCTTGGGCCAGCCCGTCCAGGGCTGCCCCGACGCCGTCTGCCGCGTCATGCGCGGCGCCCACGTCCCGCGACAGCTGCCGGTAATAGGACAGGTCCTTGGCCGCATTCGCGACCGAAAAGCGCATCCCCGACGTGTCCCCCGAGAGCAGGAAGGGCGCGATCCGGTCCAGCGCGGCACCGTGCCCGCCGCCCTTGGACAGCACGTCGACAAAGGTCGCGTCACGGATGCCCGCCTGCCGCGCACAGGCCGCGGCCTCGCTGATCAGGGTCGCGCAGCCGATCGAGACGAAGTTGTGCAGCAGCTTCAGCGTATGGCCCGCCCCGACGTCGCCCGCGTGAAAGATGTTCTCGGCGAACGTGCCCAGCAGGGGGCGCATGCGGTTGAACAGATCACCGTCCGCGCCCACCAGCAGGTTCAGGCGGCCTTCCTCGGCCTCCTTCGGGGTGCGGGTCATGGCTGCGTCCATGAATTCCCCGCCCGCCTCGCGCGTCAGCCCCGCCAGGCGCAGGGTCGATGCCGGGATCGCGGTCGAACAGTCGACGATCACGGTTCCCGGACGGATCGCGGCCAGCAGACCGCCCGCGCCCAGCAGCACCTCTTCGACCTGGGGGGTGCCGGACAGGCACAGGATGACCGCGCGGCATTCCGCCAGGGCCTCCAGCCTGTCGACGCGGCGCGCACCAAGCGCCGTCAGGTCACCGACCGGCTGGTTGCCGGGATGATCCAGAAACAGCAGCGGCCACCCCTTGGCCGCAATGTTTCGCGCGATGCCGTGGCCCATCAGACCCACGCCCACCATGCCGACCGTCATCTTGTCCATCGTCTCCTCCTGTCCTGCCGGGGGGCCAGCTTGGGCGCTGGCCGTCCGGGCCACAAGGTGACCGGACGCAATTTTTCCACCGACCACAGGACCGCAGCATGATCATCGACGATCTGACCCGCATCGACACCAGCCTGATCTTCGTGGATGGCCACTGGACCCGCCCCCAAGGCGGCGCCCTGCCGGTCGAGGATCCGTCGACCGGCGATGCCAACGGGGTGATCGGTCGCGGCACCCCGGCCGATGTCGATGCCGCCATCGCCGCCGCCCGCGCCGCCCTGGACGGCCACTGGGGGGCGCTGACCGCCACCGACCGCGGGCGCATCCTGACGCGGATGTCCGCCCTGGTCCTGGACCGGGCCGAGGATCTTGCGATGATCGAGACGCTGGACGTGGGCAAGCCGCTGGACCAGTCGCGCCGCGATTCGGTGGCCCTGGCCCGCTATCTGGAATTCTACGGCGGTGCGGCGGACAAGCTGATGGGCAGCACGATTCCCTATCAGCAGGGCTATACCGCCTATACCCTGCGCGAGCCGCATGGCGTCTGCGGGATCATCATCCCATGGAACTATCCCATGCAGATCCTGGGCCGGGCCGTCGCGGCGGCGCTTGCCGCGGGCAATGCCGTGGTGCTGAAGCCGGCCGAGGATGCGTCGCTCTCGGCCCTGGTCTTTGCGCAGATCGCCCATCAGGCGGGTCTGCCCCCCGGCGCGTTGAACGTCGTGACCGGCCTGGGGGCCGAGGTGGGCGCGGCACTGTCCGCACATCCGGGCGTGCATCATCTGTCCTTCACCGGCTCGGTCGGGACCGGAGCCGGCATTCAGCGCGCGGCGGCGGCCAACGCCGTGCCCGTAACGCTGGAACTGGGGGGCAAGTCGCCCCAGATCGTCTTTGACGATGCTGACCTGGACCGGGCGATCCCGGTTCTGGTCGGGGCCTGCATGCAGAATGCCGGGCAGACCTGTTCGGCCGCGTCGCGCGTCCTGGTGCAGGCCGGTGTCTATGACGAGGTGCGTCGCCGCATGTCCGACATCTTCAACGGGCTTGTGGCCGGACCGGCGCCCGACAGCCACGACCTGGGTCCGCTGGTGTCGGCGCGCCAGAGGCGACTGGTGCAGGATTTCATCGATCTTGGCACCCGCGAACTGACCTTGGCGGCTCAGGGGCGCCTGCATCCTGACGCGGCGGCCGGCGGCCATTTCGTGCGACCCACGCTGTTTGCGGACGTACCCCCCGATCACACCTTAGCGCAGCAGGAGATCTTTGGTCCGGTGCAGGTCATGATGCCCTTTGCCGACGAGGCAGAGGCCCTTCGCATCGCCAACGGCACCGATTACGGACTGGTCGCCGGCATCTGGACCCGCGACGGGGCGCGACAGCTGCGCCTGGCGGGCCGGCTGAACTGCGGCCAGGTCTTCATCAACAACTATGGCGCGGGGGGCGGGGTCGAGCTGCCCTTCGGCGGCATCGGCAAGTCGGGGCATGGTCGCGAAAAGGGGTTCGAGGCGCTGTACGGCTTCACCCGCACCAAGACCATCGCGATCCACCACGGTTGAAAGGCAGGGCGCCATGCGCCCCGCCCTGGCGATCAGAACACCGTCACCTGTGTGCCGATCTCTGCGACCGCATACAGCTTTTCGACATGCTCGTTATACAGGCCATAGCAGCCCGACGACGACCGCCGCCCGATCTTGCGCGTGTCATGGGTGCCGTGGACCAGATAGGCCGGCCAGCCCAGGTACAGGCCGAACTTGCCCAACGGGTTTTCGGGCGCGCCCCCCTCGACCCGCTGCGGCAGGGTCGGATCCTTGACGCGCATGCTGGGGGTGGGCGTCCAGGGCGGGTTAGCGACCTTGCGCACGATCTCGGTCTGGCCGCGGCGGGTCAGTTCGTCTGTCATCGGGATCGCGCAGGGAAAAACGAAATGCACGCTTTCGTCACCCGACCAGAAATGCACCGCGCGCGAGGTCACGTCGGCCAGCAGAACCCCCTTGCCCAAGGACGGATAGAAATCCTGCCAATGCCGCGCGCGGAACGACGACTGGTTGCGCTGCGGTCCCGGGTTTTCCTGGCCATAGGCCATGGCGGGGATCAGGACGCCCGTCGCCGCAAGACCCTGAAGGAAGGTTCTTCGGTCGCCGAAGGGACGATTCGTGGACATGCTGCTGCCTCGTGCTTGTGTTGGGCTTTTCAGCGACAATAGCCCCGCGCGTGCCTTCCCCCAAGCCCCCGTCGCAAGGTTGGCGGCCCACCCCGGAGATTCTGCAACAGATGCAAGGTAACGCGGCCGATCACGCCTGCGGCAATGGTCCCGCGGGACGCACCGCCTGCAACAGCGCATTGAGCGCCTCCCGGCTTAGCGGCTTGACCAGCGACCGGTCCATTCCGGCCTGACGAAAGCTTGCCAGATCCTCTGGCATGGCATGGGCCGTCAGGGCCACGATGGGGCAGTCGCGGTTGGGGCCGTCACCGGCACGAATGCGCCGGGCCGCGTCGATGCCGTTCATGCGGGGCATGCTGATATCCATCAGGATCAGGTCGAACCGGCGCTGTTGGGCGGCGGCGACGCCGGCAAGGCCATCCTCGGCCTCGGTCACCTCGCATCCTTGGCGGCGCAGCATCTCGCGGGCGACCAGACGGTTGATGGCATTGTCCTCGACCATCAGAATGCTGAGGCCGGGACAGTCTGGACTGGCCACCGCCTGCTGGGGCACCGTGTCGGGCGCAACGGGCGCAGGCTCCAGGGGCAGCGTGATCCGGAACGCGGTCCCCCTGCCCGGCTGGCTTGAGACCGTGATCTTTCCGCCCATGGCATCGACCAGGCCCTTGACGATGCTGAGACCAAGTCCCGTCCCCTCTACCTTGCGGTCGAAGGTCGAACCCAACGTGACGAACGCATCGAAGATCCTGTCCAGATCGCCTGCGGGGATGCCAATACCCGTATCGGTCACGCGCAACGTGACGTGTCCCGGTGGCCCCGACGTATCGACCAGCACGGTGATATGTCCGTTCTCGGTGAACTTGATGGCGTTGCCGACCAGGTTCACGACGATCTGTTCCAGCCGCGCCGCATCGCCCAGGACCGGCGCCATATCGTCGCCGGAATATACCGCCATCAATTGGTTGCCCGCCGCCTGTGCCTGCGTCTGCAGACCCAGGATCGCCGAATCGACCAAGCTGCGCAGGTCGACCGGGTTCCGGGCCAGAACCAACTGACCGCTGCGCGCTCGCGAGGTGTCCAGCACATCGTTGACATGGCCCAGCAGCATGCGGCCGGAATGCTCCATCGCGGCGACGTACTGGCGCTGGCGGTCGTCCAGTTCGGTCAGGCTCAGCAGGTCCAGCAAGCCCAGAATGCCGTTCAGGGGGGTCCGCATCTCATGGCTCATCACGGCGATCATGCGCGTCTTGGCCTGTTCGCCCGCGACGGCGCGGTCACGGGCCTCGATCAGTTCGGCCTCCTCGGCCGCGCGTCGGGACACGTCGCGCACGAAGGCGACCACCAGCGGTCCGTCCTCTCCTCGGGCGACCGACATGGACAGTTCGACGGGGATGATCCGGCCCGACTTGTGCCGGGCGGCGGTCTGCATGATATCGGGCCCGCCGGCGCGCGGGCGGGTGGTGCCGTCACGGACCCGGGCCAGAACCTCGCGCACCTTGGCACGCCGGTCGTGCGGGGTCAGCAGGTCGACGACGTCCGCGCCCACGGCCTCGGCCCGGTCATATCCGTAGATGCGCTGTGCTGCGGCGTTGAAACCCAGGATCCGCCCATCGGGGCGCGCCACCAGGATTGCGTCGATCGACGCCTCGAACAGCGAATTCAGGCGATTGCTGACCGCGGCGATGCGGCGGTTTCGTTCGCCCGCGCTGCGCACCATCGCGGCCAGGACCACGACGCTGCCCGCCAGCACCATGAACAACGGAACGACCAGCAGCGACAGGGTCGTCAATGCGCGGGCCACGCCTTCGCGGCGCAGCGCGGATTTCTCGGCGAACAGCCGCACCCCCTCCAGCGACACCTGCCTGACCAAGGGCACGGCCGCGTCGACGATGGGCATGATCCGGGGCAGACCCGCGATCAGTCCCGCGTCATCGCCGTCGATCACCGGCACGGCGGCGTCCAGCCCGGACTGGATCGCCATCAGCGCGGTCGAGATGCCGGGTTCCGCGCGCAGGTGGTCATAGGTCCGCCCCTGCTGCAGCGTCTGGATGCGCGAATAGAAGATGTCGAACCGCTGCCGCAGATCTTGCGCCTGATCCGCGCCGGCACCGGGCGCGGCCAGCAGCAGCGCGGCACGCTGCAGGGCCAGAACCTCGACCTCGGACTGGGCCAGGAACCATTGGGTGTTGTCCGTGGCGGCGGTCCCCATCTCGTCGATCTGACGGCGCGCATCGACCTGCAGCAGCCAGACGACCAGCCCCAGGGCCAGGATCACGCAACCGAAGAAGGCGGGCATCATCCTGACCGCCCGCGCGATGCGCGGGGGATGCAGGTCGGTGCCCACCGCGTTGATCACCTCACGGCCTCGATCCGGACCAGCTGCCAGATGCTGCGGGCATAGGTCACTTCGGACTGCAGCGCAGGATCGGAGTCATAGGGATAGATGACCCAGAGTGGCCCCTTGTCGCGCACGGACATCGCCTGCCCGTCCTGCTGGAACGCGACGATGGGATAATCCGCCGTCACCTCGTCCACGGGAATCTGTACCGCGTAATCGTTGATCGCCACGGCCGAGACCGTGCCCTCATCGATGCCTGCATCGGTCAGGATCGTCTGCAGCGGGACCCCGGTGAAGGTCGGCTGCCCCTCCGTCCAGATGGTCGAGGTGGCAAAGCTAACCGGCCCAAACGCCTGAAGCGCCGCCTGATCATAGGTCTGCGTGCCGTCCAGACCGACGACGGTCAGCAACGGATCGTCGGCCAGCGCCGGACCCGCCAGCGCAAGCAAAAGGGAAAGGGCTGCGATCTTCATGAAACTGCCGTCGACAGGGTTGGTCGGGGTTGCGGTGTCGCGTCATCTTGACGTCCGCTGCGCCATTCTGGCAGCGAATCCTTTCTAAAATGCTATCGACCGACCGATGCTCTTTACTGGTATGGAAGTATGGTATAAATTTGCCGAAAAGGGCCTGACATGATTCCGATCCGCGCTACCACGACCGCCCAGCAGGTCCATGACTGGTTGTACCGCTGCGTCCTGCGCGGCGACCTGCTGCCGGGCACGCGCCTGTCGGAGACCGAGATCGCGGCCCAGGTCAACCTGTCGCGCCAACCCGTGCGCGAGGCCTTCATCCGGCTTGCCGCCGATGGGTTGGCCGAAGTGCTGCCCCAACGGGGCACCTATATCGGGCGCATCTCGATGCGGGCGGTGCTGTCGGCGCGCTTCATCCGCGAGGCGGTGGAAAGCGACCTGGCCCGCCATGTGGCCGCCACCCGCCCCGACCTGACCGCGATGGCCGCCGAACTGACCGTGCAGGAAAGGTGCGATATCGAAGGCGACGTGCCGGGGTTCATCGAATCGGACGACCGGTTCCACCGGGCCATGGCCCTGGCGGCGGATCAGGGCGCCGTCTGGCAGGATCTGGAACGGCTCAAGGCCCAGATGAACCGCCTGCGGCACCTGTCGATGCGCGTCTTCGACCGCAGCCAGACCATCGCCCAGCACCGTGCCGTCCTGACCGCGCTGCAGGCCGGCGACGCCGATGGCGCCGAAGATGCCATCCGCACGCATCTGCGCCAGATGCTGACCGAACTGCCGCAGATGGCCGCGGCGCATCCCGACTATTTCACCGACTGAAAGGTCCCGAAGCATGCCGCAAGCCGACCCTATCCGCATCCTGTCCATCGGCGAGGCCATGGTCGAGATGTCACGCGCCCCCGATCCGGACCTGTGGCGGATGGGCTTTGCCGGCGACACGCTGAACACGGCCTGGTATCTGCGCCGCCTGTTGGACGACGCCTGGCAGGTCGACTATCTGACGCGGGTCGGCACGGGCGACTTTTCGACCCGGATGGTCGAGTTCCTGCGGGCCGAAGGGCTGGGCACCGCCCATGTCAGCCGTCAGCCCGATGCCGAGATCGGCCTCTATGCGATCAGCCTGACGAACGGGGAACGCAGCTTCTCCTACTGGCGCGACACGTCCGCGGCGCGGCGGCTGGCCGACGACCCGACCCTGCTGCACGCCGCCCTTCAGGGCTGCGCAATGGCCTATCTGTCGGGGATCACGCTGGCGATCCTGCCCCCGCAGGGACGCATCGGCCTGATGCAGGCGCTGGACCGGGCGCGGCAGGCCGGCACCACGGTCGTCTTCGACACCAACCTGCGGCCGCGCCTTTGGGCCGACGCGGACACCATGCGTGCGGTCACGCAGGACGCCGCCGGCCGCGCGGATCTGGTCCTGCCCAGCTTCGACGACGAGGCCGCGCTGTTCGGCGATGCCGATCCGCAGGCGACGCTGGACCGCTATCTGGCCCTGGGCGCGGGCCAGGTGGTGGTCAAGAATGGCGGTGGGCCGATCCGGTTCGGCGGGCGCGATGGTGCGGGCCACATCGACGATCTCAGCGTCGAGACCCCGGTCGACAGCACCGCCGCGGGCGACAGCTTCAATGCGGGCTATCTGGCGGCACGGCTGACGGGGGCCGATTGCGCCGGTGCCATCCGGGCCGGGCACGCGCTTGGGCGACAGGTGATCCGCCATCCGGGCGCGTTGATCCGGCAGGCGGTCGAGGACGCGCGGCGCTGACTACAGCACCGCGCCGATCTGCCAGGGCAGAAACTCGTGGTCGCCCAGGCCTAGGGCCTCGCTTCGTGTGACCTGGCCCGAGGCGGTGCGCAGGATCAGATCGACGATCTGGCGGCCCTTGTCGTCAAGGCTGACACCGGACAGCACGTCGCCGCAGTTCAAATCCATGTCGTCGCGCATTGCGGCGAACAGCGCATCATTCGTCGCCAGCTTGAGGGTGGGCGCGGGTTTCGACCCGAAGGCCGATCCGCGCCCGGTGGTGAACACGATCAGCTGGGCCCCCCCGGCGATCTGACCCGTGGCCGAGACCGGGTCGTAACCCGGCGTGTCCATGAAGTTCAGGCCCTGCGCGGTGATGGGTTCGGCATAATCCAGGACAGCGTTCAGCGGCGTGGCGCCCGCCTTGGCCACCGCGCCCAGGGATTTCTCAAGGATCGTCGTCAGCCCGCCCGCCTTGTTTCCGGGGCTGGGATTGTTGTCCAGCGAGGCACCGTTCATCGCGGCATACCCCTCCCACCAGCGCAGGCGTGCCAGCAGACGGTCGGCCAACGCGGGGTCGGCGGTGCGGTCCAGCAGCAGGCGTTCTGCGCCGTGGATCTCGGGCGTCTCGGACAGCACGACCGATGCGCCTTGCGCGGCCAGGATATCGCAGGCCACCCCAAGTGCGGGGTTGGCCGTGATGCCCGAAAATCCGTCCGACCCGCCGCATTGCAGCCCGATCCGCAGGGCCGATGCCGGGGCGGGTGCGCGCGTCACCGCATTGACCTGCGGCAGCATCTGGCGGACACGGGCCTTGATGGCGTCGATGGTCGCGCGGGTGCCACCGTTGTCCTGGATCGTCAGCCCGTGAAACCGCGCGGCCTGTCCCAACTCCTGTTTCATGCGGGCGATCTGCATCACCTCGCAGCCCAGCCCTACGAACAGTGCGGCCCCGACGTTCGGGTGCCCGGCATGCCCCGTCAGCACCCGCTGCAGCGCGATCCAGCCCGGTCCGCTGTCGGCCATCCCGCAGCCCGATCCATGGGCAAAGGCCACCACCCCGTCAACATTCGGATAATCGGCCAGCGCGCCCTCGGCCTGCAATTCGTCGGCGGCGCGGCGGATGACCGTCGCCGAACAGTTGACCGTCGCCACCAGCGCCACGAAGTTGCGCGTGCCGACCTGTCCGCCGTCGCGGTGATAGCCCTGAAACTGCAACTCCGGCCCGCGATGCCGGTCAAGAGCCGCCCGCGCGGCCGCAAGCCCGGCGCCGGGGGTCTGGTCGCGGTCGTGATCGCCAAAGGCCAGGTTGTGGCTGTGAACGTGATCGCCCGCGACGATGTCGCAGGTGGCATAGCCGATGACCTGCCCGTACTTCACCACCGCCGCCCCCCGCGGGATGTCCGCGCGGGCGATCTTGTGTCCGGCAGGCGCCACGCCGCGCGTGGTCAGGATGGCGACGGTGTCCGACGGGTTCAGGACCAGCGGTTCAGCCACTTGCGGCGACCCGCGCGCCATCACGCACCAGCCGGGTCAGCGCATCGGTCAGGTCCGCGCGGAACCCTGCATCGTCGCGCAGCACGGCGGGAAAGACCTGCGACAGGGCCAGGAACCCGTCGACCGTCGCCGCCGGATCGTCGCGCCACAGCGCGGCCATCTGCGGGGCCAGCGGGTCCTTGACCTCGATCGTCCCACCCGCCTCGTCGCGCCCCGAGGCATAGCGCATCCAGGCCGCCACGGCCAAGGTCAGCCCAGGTACGGGCCGCCCGGCGGCGCGGCCTTCGGCGATGGTGCCAAGGATGCGCTGCGGCAGTTTCTGGCTGCCGTCCATGGCGATCTGCCAGGTCCGGTGACGGATCGCCGGATTGGCATAGCGCGCCGCGAGCGCGTCGGCATAGGCCGCAAGGTCGGTGCCCGGCGGCGGCGTCAGCGCCGGGATGATCTCGGACCGCCACAGACGATCGACGAATTGCGCCATCACCGGGTCGGCCATCGTGTCGGCGATGGTCTGGTGCCCGGCCAGATAGCCCAGATAGGCCAGGCTGGAATGGGTGCCGTTCAGCATCCGCAGCTTCATGTGCTCGAACGGCGTCACGTCGTCGACCAGCTGCACGCCGACCGCGCCCAGGTCCGGGCGGCCGTTGCAGAACCGGTCCTCGACAACCCATTGGCGGAAGGGTTCGTGCATCACCGGGGCCTCGTCGCGCCGGTCCGTCAGGGTCTCGACCCGGTCCAGATCGGCGGGCGTGGTGGCCGGAACGATGCGGTCGACCATGGTCGAGGGGAAGGCCCCTTGCGCCTCGATCCAGGCGGCCAGATCGGGGTCGATCAGTCGCGCCAGGTCCAGCACGACGCCACGCACGATGTGGCCGTTTTCCGGCAGGTTGTCGCAGCACAGCACGGTGAAGGGCGGGATACCCGCCACGCGGCGCGCCTGCAGGGCCCGGACCAGAAAGCCCGGCGCCGATCTGGGCAGCGGATTGTTAAGATCGTGGCGGATGTCGGGGTGATCGGCATTCAGCCGCCCCGTGGAAGGCTCATGGCAATAGCCCTTTTCGGTGACGGTCAGGCTAACGATCCGCACCGCGGATGCGGTCATTGCGTCCAGCACGGCTTGGGGGTTTTCGGGCGCGACCAGAACGTCGCGCAGCACGGTGACGACCTGTGCGGTCTCTCCCTCCGGTCCCAGCTGCAGCGCGGTATAGGCCCAGCCCTGCGGGGCCAGCCGGTCGCACGTGCCGGGCGATTGCAACGACACGCCGATGATGCCCCAGTCGCCGCCAGAGGCCGCCATGGCCTGTTCGACATAGATGGCGCCATGCGCGCGAAAGAATGCGCCCAGGCCCAGATGAACGATGCCCGCGGGTGCGGAGGACGGGGTATGGTGCAACCTAGCGGGCAAGCCAGCCTCCATCGACGTTGAGGATCGCGCCGTTGACGTAATCGGACGCGGGCGCGGCCAGGAACACAGCGGTCTGAGCGATGTCCTCGGGGCGGCCCCACCGGCCGGCGGGGATGCGCTCCAGGATGGCGCGGCTGCGGTCGGGATCGGCGCGCAGCGCCTGCGTGTTGTTCGTCTCGATATAGCCCGGGGCGATGGCGTTGACGTTTAGCCCGCGCCCGGCCCATTCGTTAGCCATCAGCTTGGTCAGCCCCGCCACGCCATGTTTCGACGCGGTATAGGACGGTACCCGGATGCCGCCCTGAAAGGACAGCAACGACGCGATGTTGATGATCTTACCCCTTCCCCGTGGCAGGGCGGCGCGCGCAAAGGCTTGGCAGGTGAAGAACAGCGCCTTGGCATTCACGTCCATCACCGCGTCCCAATCGGCCTCGGTGAAATCGACCGCATCGTCGCGGCGGATGATGCCCGCATTGTTCACCAGGATATCGATGGGCTGGTCCGCGAACACGTCGCGCGCCGCCATCGGATCGGCGAAATCCAAGGTCAGCGACCGCCCCGCCTTGTCAGACACCTGGCTCATCATCGCCACCGTCTCGGCGCAGTCGCGCCGGCCGCTGGCGATCACGTCCGCCCCGGCCTGCGCCAAGGCCACGGCGATGGCCTGGCCGATGCCGGTATTGGCGCCGGTGACCAGCGCGGTGCGTCCCTCAAGGGAAAAGGGGTTCACCGCAGGTCCTCCGGCTGGATGAAGTCCATGTCGGTATAGTCGACATTGTCCCCCGCCATCGCCCAGATGAAGGTGTATTCGCCGATGCCCGCACCCGAATGGATCGACCAGGTCGGCGACAGCACCGCCTGTTCGTTGGCCACGAACAGGTGGCGCGTCTCTTGCGGTTCGCCCATCAGGTGCAGGACCCGCGATTCCGGCGCCATGCCGTGATAGAGGTATGCCTCCATCCGGCGGTCATGGACGTGGGCGGGAATGGTGTTCCAGACCGACCCTTCCTGCAACGAGGTATAGCCCAGCACCAGCTGGCAGCTTTCCATGACCAGCGGGTGGATGAACTGCTTGATGACGCGCTTGTTCGAGGTCGCGGTCGCGCCCATCTCGACCTTCTTGGCCTGATCGACGGTGATCAGCCGATGCGGCAGTGCGCGATGCGCAGGCGCCGAGGTGATGTAGAACCGCCCCCCGCCCGAAAACGTCACCGCCCCCGCGCCCATGCCCAGATACAGCACGTCGCCATTGGCCATGTCCCAGCCCTGCCCCGCGGCCTCCACCCGGCCCGGCCCGCCGATATTGACGATGCCCATCTCGCGGCGGTCCAGGAAGCTGGGCGTGCGGGTCTCGTCGATGGCGTCCAGGGTCAGGGGCGCCCCGTCCGGGACCGCGCCGCCAACCACGAAGCGGTCGTAATGCGTATAGGTCAGGCGGATCTGACCGGCGGCGAACAGACCCTCGACCAGGAAATGCTGCCGCAGCTTGGCGGTGTCCATGCCGCGGGCGTGGTCCGGGTGGATCGCGTGGCGGGTTTCGACATGCGTCATCAGGGGTCCTTTCACAGAAAATCGTCGCGGCGGGGGGTGAAGCTGTCGATCAGCACACCCTCCTCCAGGCACAGGCAGCCGTGTTCGGCGCCCGAGGGGATGATGAAGGCGTCGCCGGGCCCGACCTCGGACGGCTGGCCGTCGATGGTGAAGCGGTAGCGGCCCGACTGGACATAGGTCGACTGCACATGCGGATGACTGTGCAGCGCGCCCCGGTCGCCCGCCGCAAAGGCGAAGCGGACGACCATCAGGTCCGGCGCATGGGCCAGGACGGAGCGGACGGGATCGGTCATTGCGACACCTCCATCAGCGGAACACGGAGGGCAGCCACAGCGACAGCGCCGGGACATAGGTGACCAGCATCAGCGTGGCGAAGGCCGCGCCGTAGAACGGCCAGATCGTGCGCATCGCCTGCCAAATGCTGATGCGGCCCACCGCGCAGCCCACGAACAGCACCGCGCCGACGGGCGGCGTGCACAGGCCGATCCCCAGGTTCAGGATCATGATGACCCCGAAATGCACCGGATCGACGCCGAAGGCGGTGGCGACCGGCAGAAAGATCGGCGTGGTGATGACGATCAGCGGTGACATGTCCATGAACGTCCCCAGGATCAGAAGGACGATGTTGATCATCAGCAGGATCACGATGGGGTTGCTGGACACGCTCTGCAGGATCTCGACCAGCTGTGTCGGCACGCGCAGATAGGCCAGCAGCCAGCCGAAACAGGCCGCGCAACCGATCACCAGCAGCACCATGGCGGTGGTGCGCACAGCACCCTTGGTCGCCTCGACGAATTCGGACCAGGGCAGGCTGCGATAGACCAGGGCCGTCACCAGCAGCGCATAGACCACCGCCACGTTCGAGGATTCGGACGCCGTGAACCAGCCCGACCGCACGCCCCCGAAGATGATCGCGATCAGGATCAGGCCGGGCATGGCGGACACGAACAGCGCGCCCAGCATCCGCAGGCCCGGGAACGGCTCGGTCGGATAGCCCTTCCGGCGCGCGACCCACCAGGCGGTGACCATCAGCGATACCGCCAGCAGCAGGCCTGGAATGATGCCGGCGGTGAACAGGTCTGCGATGGACAGACGGCCCCCGGCGGCGATGGAGTAGATGATCATGTTGTGGCTGGGCGGGATCATCAGCGCGATGATGGAACTGACGACCGTGATGTTGACGGCATAGTCGACGTCGTATCCGCGCGCCTTCATCTGCGGGACCATCAGGCCGCCCACCGCGCTGGCGTCGGCCGCGGCCGACCCGGACACGCCGCCGAACATCAGCGAGGCTATGATGTTGACCTGGCCCAGCCCGCCGCGCATGTGCCCGACCATCGCACCGGCCAGCGCCACCAGGCGCCGGGCGATGTCGCCCCGCACCATCAGGTCGCCCGCGAAGATGAAGAACGGAATGGCGATCAGCGCAAAGACCGAAATGCCGCTGTTCAGGCGCTGGAACACCACCACCGGCGGCAGTCCCATATAGAGGACGGTCAGAAAGCTGGCCACGCCCAGGCAGAAGGCCACCGGCGTGCCGATCATCAGCAGCGTCACGAAGCTGCCGAACAGGATCCACAATTCCATGATCTCAGGTCCTTTCGCGGGGGCGCGCAGCCTTGCCGTCCAGAAGGTCATCGGCGCGCACCGCACCCGGCGCGCCGTCGACGACGCCGTCCGCGGCGTCGTCCATGTCACCAAAGCGCATCGTCTTCAGCCCCGCCGCGCGGCGCAGGATGCGTTCGATTGAAAACAGCATCAGCAGGATGCCGCCCCCGATCAGCGGCGCGAAATCCCACAGCCGCGAAATGCCGATGCCCGGCACCACGCCGCTGGCCGCGCGCGCCGCCAGTTGCCAGCCGAACCACGCCATGCCGAAGCCGAAGGCCGTCACGACCACATCGGACAGGCTGTGGAACCACGGCCGCCAGCTTTCCGGCACGACCATCAGGCCCACGTCGAACGACAGGTGATAGCCTTCCTTGACCCCCACGGCGGCGCCCAGGAAGATGAACCAGCCCATTAGCATGACGGCGGCCGGTTCGGCCCAGAACAGGCTGGACCCCATCACGTAACGGAAGAACACCTGCGCAAAGACAAAGGCGGTCATCAGGACCAGCCCGATTCCCGCCAGCCACAAGGCCGCCTGCGCGACCGCGCCGGTCAGCGTGGCAAATCTGATCATCCCCTCGCGCATCGCGCATCCCCCGGAAAAGAAAGGGCCGCCCGCGAGGTCCGCGGGCGGCGTGATGTCACTGGGTCGCGCGGATGCGTTCGACCAGGTCCTTGTTCTCGGGGGTGGTCACGTACTTGTCGTAGACGGGCACCATCGCCTCGATGAACGGGGTCTTGTCGATCTCGGTGATGACCTCGGCACCGGCGGCGGTCACCTTGTCCAGCGATTCCTGTTCCTGCGCCGCCCACAGCTCGCGCTGCAGGGTCGAGGAATTCTGCGCGGCCTCGCGCAGGATCGCCTGATCTTCGGGGGTCAGCTTGTCCCAGCTGGTCTTGGACATCGCGACCAGTTCGGGAACGATCAGGTGCTCGTCCAAGGTGAAATACTTGGCGACCTCGGCGTGGCCCGAGCTGTCATAGCTGGGAAAGTTGTTCTCGGCCCCGTCGATCACGCCGGTCTGGATGCTGGAATAGACCTCTCCATAGGGCATCGGCGTGGCGTTGGCGCCAAGCGCATCCATCATGTCGACGAACACGTCGTTCTGCATGACGCGGAACTTCATCCCCTCGAGGTCGGCGATCGACTGGATCGGCCGCTGCGAGTTGTAGAAGCTGCGCGCGCCGCCGTCGTACCAGGCCAGCGCCACCAGGTCGCGCTCCTCGAACGCGGCGGCGATCTCCTCGCCGATGGGACCGTCCAGGACCGCGTGGCTGTGTTCGACGGACGTGAACAGATAGGGCAGCGACATGATCTGGGTGACCGGCACGATGTCGTTGAACGACCCGAAGCTGGCGCGGACCATGTCGATGACGCCGAACTGGGTCTGCTCGATCGTGTCCTTCTCCTCGCCCAGCTGGGACGACGGGAACACCTCGATGCAGATGCGGCCGTCGGTCTTCTCGCGGACCTCCTCGGCCATGGCCTTGACGCCCTCGACCGTCGGATAGCCGTCGGGATGGGTATCGGACGACCGCAGCGTGATCTCGCAGGCGGTGGCGAAGCTGGCCGAGGCCAGCAGGCCCGCCAGGGTTGTCATCAGCAGTTTCATGTTATCCTCCCAGATACAGATGCTCAAAGCTTGTAGGCCCGCTTGGCCAGGCCATAGGTTAGGTCGCGCGCCACCTCGGGGGCCTCGTCCTCCTCCAGACGTCCCGATGCGACCAGGTCGGCCAGCCAGGCGCAATCGACCCTGCGCGCCACGTCGTGACGGGCCGGGATCGAACAGAAGGCGCGCGTGTCGTCGTTGAACCCCACGGTGTTGTAGAACCCCGCCGTTTCCGTGGTCATCTCGCGAAAGCGGCGCATCCCTTCGGGGCTGTCATGGAACCACCAGGCCGGACCCAGCCGCAGGCAGGGCCAGACCCCGGCCATCGGTGCCAGTTCGCGGGCATAGGCGGTCTCGTCCAGCGTGAACAGGATCACCGTCAGACGCGGGTCCATGCCCACCGCGTTCAGCAGCGGTCGCAGCGCGGTCACGTAATCGGTGCGGCCAGGGATGTCGAAGCCCTTGTCGCGGCCGAACATCGCCAGCACGTCGTCGGAATGGTTGCGGCGCGACCCGGGGTGGATCTGCAGGACCAGCCCGTCGTCAAGGCTCATGCGCGCCATCTCGGTCAGCATGTGGCCGCGGAACACGTCGGCCTCCTCTGCGGTGCAGGTGCCGCGCAGAGCCTTGGCGAACAGCGCAGCGGCCTGGTCGCGGGGCAGATCCTCGGTCCGGGCCGAGGCATGGCCATGGTCACTGGACGTCGCGCCATGGTCGATGAAGAACGCCCGACGCGCCCGATGCGCGTCCAGGTATCCGTCCCAGGTCGCGGTGTCGAACCCGGTCTGCTGGCCCATCAGCGCGACATTGTCGACGAACCCGGCTATCTCGGGGTCGATCACGCCGTCCGGACGATAGGCGGTGATGACCCTGCCCCCCCAGTCGCTGTCGCGGATCATCCGGTGCCAGCGCAGATCGTCGGTCGCGGCCTCGGTCGTGGCAATCGCCTCGATGTTGAAACGGTCGAACAGCGCGCGGGGCCGGAATTCGGGCCGGGCCAGGCACTCGGCGATGTGATCGTAATACCAGTCGGCCGTGTCTTCGGACAGGCGGCGGTCAATGCCGAAGACGTGCTGGAAGCTGTGGTCCAGCCACAGGCGCGACGGCGTGCCGCGAAACAGCGGATAATGCCGCGCGAACAGCCGCCAGATGGTCCGGCCATCCGATTCGGTCGGCCCGCCATCGGCGCGGGGCACCCCCAGCTCGGTCAGCGCCACCCCCTGCGAACACAGCATGCGGAACACGTAGTGATCGGGCGTCACGAACAGCTGCGCGGGGTCGGGAAATGCCTCGTTCTCCGCAAACCAGCGCGGATCGGTATGGCCGTGCGGGCTGACGATCGGCAGGTCGCGCACCTGTTCGTACAGCGCGCGGGCCAGATCGCGGGCGCGGCCATGGGTCGGGAACAGGCGGTCGTCGTCCAGCAGTGTCATGTGATCCCCCTCCGACTCACTTGCCATTCCGCTAGTCGTCTAATATGCTAGTTTACAGGTTCGGTCAACGCGGGGATGATCATGTCGGTTCAGGAACTGGACAGCTTGCCACCGCTGCAGGATCTGCGCCCCCGCACCGTCACCGACCAGATCTTCGAGCATCTCTATGCACGGGTCGTCGGGCTGGACCTGCCCCCCGGCGCAAAGCTGTCCGAGGCCGAGGTCGCGGCCCGGATGGGCGTGTCGCGCCAACCGGTGCGCGACGCCTTCTATCGGCTGTCGCAGCTGGGCTTCATCCAGATCCGCCCGCAGCGCGCGACCACCGTCACCCCGATCTCGACCGAGGCGGTGATGCAGGCCTATTTCATCCGCAGCGCGCTGGAACAGGCGACCATGCGGGTCGCGGCGCTGACGTTGCAGCCGTCGGACTGGGACGGCCTGGAACGCCTGATCGACCTGCAGGAGGCCGCCAGCCGGGAGGACCGGCGCAGCGATTTCCATGCCCTGGACGACCAGTTCCACCGCGACATCTGCGCGGCGGCGGGCAAGGAATTCGTCTGGAACCTGGTGCGCGACAACAAGGGCCACATGGACCGCGCGCGCTTTCTATCGCTGTCCTACGGCGCCTCGACCGCGTTCATCGAGCATCGGGATATCCTGGCCGCCCTGCGCGCCCGCGACCCCGAGGCCGCCGCAGGCGCCCTGCGCGACCATCTGAGCCATATCGAACACATCCTGGAACGGCTGCGCATCGACCAGCCGGGCATCCTGGCCTAGTCGGCCGGGACCACCAGCACCGCCCGGAAATCGTTGACGTTGGTCAGCGTCGGCCCGGTGCGGATCAGGCTGTCCGTCGCGTCGAACAGGCTGTAGCTGTCATGCCCCGCCAAGGCCGCACGCATGTCCAGGCCCAGCTCCGCGACCCGCTGCGGCAGATCGGGGCCGATGATGGCGCCTGCCGCGTCCTCGGTCCCGTCGATGCCGTCGGTGTCCGCGGCAAGCGCGTGGATGCCCGGCTGCCCGCGCAGCGCCACGGCCAGGGACAGAAGAAACTCGGTATTGCGCCCGCCGCGGCCGGGATCGCCCTGGCCGATGGTCACGGTCGTCTCTCCGCCCGACAGCAGGACCGCGGGGGCCGGGGCGGGGGTGCCATGGGCGGCGGTGGCGCGGGCGATGCCGGCCATGGCGATGCCCAGTTGCGCGGCTTCTCCCTCCAGCGCGTCCCCCAAGAGGACGGGCGTCACCCCGGCCCGCTCCGCCACGCGGGCGGCCGCCAGCAACGACATCTGCGGCGTGGCGATCAGTCGGTAATCGGCGTCGAAGGCCGCGGCGGGCTGCGGCGGCGCCATCAGCAGATCACGCGCCGCCTGCGGCAGGGCCGGGCCAAGCCGGTCGACCAGCCAGGACAGGTCCTGTCCGGCGGTGGGGTCCGGCACCGTCGGACCGGACGCGATGGCCGCCGGATCGTCGCCCGGCACATCGGAGATCGCCAGTGTCACCAGCCGTGCGGGCGCGGCCGCCTGCGCCAGCCGCCCGCCCTTGATCGCCGACAGGCGCCGGCGGACGCGGTTCATGTCCTCGATCGTCAGCCCCGACCGCAGCAGCAGGCGGTTGACCACGATCTTGTCCTCCAGCGTCAGCGGCGCGCGGGGCGCCGCCATCAGCGCCGACCCCCCGCCCGAGATCAGCGCCAGCACCAGGTCGTCCGGTCCCGCCGCCTTGGCCGCAGCCAGGATTCGTTCGGCGGCATCCTGCGACGCCGCGTCAGGCACCGGGTGGGACGCCTGGCACACGGTGATGCGCCGCGTCGGAACCTGGTGCCCATGTCGTGTGACCACGATGCCGGAAAGGTCGACATCGGGCCAAGCGGCCTCCAGCGCGGCGGCCATGGCGGCGGCGGACTTGCCCGCGCCCACCACGATGCAGCGGCCCTGCGGCTTGGGCGGCAGATGATCGGCCAGCACCTGCGCGGGATCGGCGGCGCCCACAGCCGCATCGAACATGTCGCGCAACAGCGCCTGTGCCTGGTCCTGGTTCATTCCGCCTCCGTCGGTGATCGCGTCGCCCGGGGGCGCGCCTGTGGCGCCATCATAGGGATGGTGCCGCGGTTTGCCAGCACCGCCGCCGCTGGCCCCTGCCCCGCCGATCTGCTAGGGCGCCCCGGAATGCGGCCCCGCGCCGCCCCAACCCGCCCGAGGCCCCGGTGACCCAGCATGTTCTGCGCAGCGTCCTTCGCGACGGCACCGGCGATCTGCACGCCACGCTGGATGCGCAGGTGGGCGCGCTGGACAGCCCGGCGGCCTATCTGGCCTATCTGCGCGGCAGCCACGCGTTTCGCAGCGCCATCGATCCGCTGCTGGAGGCCGGGTCCGCCCGGATCGGCTGGCGGCCGGTGATGCTGTCGGATGCGACGGCGCGCGATCTGGCAGACCTTGGCGCAGGGCGCCCGACCCCTGTGGCCTCGCCTGCCCTGCCCGACGCCGCGTCCGTCGCGGGTGCACTGTATGTGGTCGAAGGATCGTCCATCGGTGCGACGCTGATCGCGCGCAGGGCAGCGGCCCTGGGGTACACCGCGGGCCACGGTGCATCTCACCTGGCGCTGCAGACGGGCGATCCGCGCCGGTGGCGGCGGTTCCTGGACTGGCTTCATGCCGCGGACCCGGACCCCGCGCGGGCGGTCAACGCCGCGCGGGCGGTGTTCCAGACCGCCATGACCGCATTTACGCAACGGTAAACGAAAAGCAATTGGACGGCTGACCTGGTCCGCCTTAGAAATCCGTAATGTCCACAGCCCTGCCCAACCCTGCCGATGCCCGTGATTTGACTGCCTGCGACCGCGAACCCATCCATGTCCCGGGATCGATCCAGGCGCATGGCCACCTTCTGATCGTCGACCCGGGCGATGGCCGGATCGTCGGCGCCGCAGGACGCGCTGACGGCCTGACGCGCGACCTGATCGGCCAGACCCTGTCGCAGGCGCTTGGCGGCGTGCTGCGCAATGCGATCGACGATCTGCCCGAGATCGGTCCCGTTCCCCTGGCACCCGTGATGATCGACGGGGCACCCTGGGATCTGCTGGCCTATCGCAGCGGCGCGCATGTCGTGATCGAAATGCTGCCCGCGCTGGATCAGCCGCCGCTGGATGCACGTTTCCTGGGCCGGATGCAGGCGCTGGACGCGGTGCTGGAACGGGCGTCGTCCCTGCCCGACCTGATGCGGAACGCGGCGGGCGTGTTCCGCCAGCTGACCGGCCACGCGCGGGTGATGATCTATCGCTTCATCGATGACGAGGCCGGGGCCGTGGTGGGCGAAAGCCGTGCCGAGGGCATGGGCACGTTCATGAACCACCATTTCCCGGCATCCGACATTCCCCGCCAGGCGCGCGCCCTTTACGTGCGCAACCGCGTGCGGGTCATTGCCGACGTGCATGCCCCGGTCCAGCCGATCACCGGCAGCGTTCCCGGGATCGAGGCCATCGACCTCAGCGATTCGATGCTGCGCAGCGTCTCTCCGGTGCACCTGCATTATCTGCGCAACATGGGGGTGGGTGCATCGGCGTCGATGTCGATCATCAAGGACGGGGCCCTGTGGGGTCTTGTCGCCTGCCACCATCCCGAACCGCGCGACCTGTCGCTGGCGACGCGTCTGGCCTGCCAGTCCCTGGCCGACAGCCTGGCCCGCCAGATCCGCCTGCGCGAGGAGACGGTGCTGTACCGCGAACGCATCCGCCTGCGCGCGCACGAGGATACCGTCCTGGCCCGTCTTGGTCCCGACGACCAGCTGGACCAGTTCTTCGCGCAATCCGCGGGACCGCTGGCCGAGCTGGTGGGCGCCGACGGCTTTGCCGCCGTTCAGGGCAGCGAGCTGTTCTCGTCGGGCAGCTGCCCCGATCCGGCGGCGCTGCGCCATCTGGCCGACCATGTGCGCCAGTCGGCGGCGATCACCCCCTTTGTCAGTTCCAACCTGGAACGCGTCATCCCTGCGGCGGCGGCCTATCGCGACGTTGCCAGCGGCATGCTGTCGGTCACCATGTCGACCGAGGTGCCGACGATCCTGATGTGGTTCCGCGCCGAAAAGCTGCAGGTCGTGACCTGGGCCGGCAACCCGCACAAGGACGTCCCCACGGTCCCCGGCGCCACGCTGGAGCCGCGCGCATCCTTTGCGGCCTGGTCCGACGAGGTGCGCGGCAAGTCGCGCCCCTGGACCGCCGCCGAGGTCGAGGCCGCCAGCCGCCTGGTCCGCCTGATGCTGGAAGCCCGCAGCTCGCGACGCATCCGCCGGCTGAACGCCGAACTGTCCATCACGCTGCGCGAGAACGAGAGCCTGATCCAGCAAAAGGAATTCCTGCTGCGCGAGGTCAACCACCGCGTCCAGAACAGCCTGGCCCTGGTGGCATCCTTCCTGCGCATGCAGGGCCGCGGCGCCGATCCCCTGGTCCGCACCCAGCTGGACGAGGCGCAAAGCCGACTGTCGGCCGTCAGCCTGGTCCATCGCCGCCTTTATCAGGACGACAGCGCCCAGATCGTGGACCTGGCGATCTATCTGGACGATCTGCTGCGTGACATGAAATCGTCGCTGGACCCGGCATGGGCCGACGCGATTCAGACCGAATTCGCGCCAATTCTGGTATCGGCGGACCGTGCGGTCAGCATCGGCCTGCTGACCAACGAGATCGTCGCGAATGCCATCAAGTACGCCTATGACGGCCAGCCCGGCCCGGTGTCGGTCGTGCTGTCGCAGACGCGCAACGGGATGCTGTTGTCCGTGACCGACAACGGCGTGGGGTCGGACGGGTCCATCAAGGGCACCGGCTTTGGCATGCGGATGGTGGCGTCGCTGGTCGAGCAGCTAGGCGGCAAGTTGCAGTCGGACACGAATGCGCCCGGTCTGCGGGTGGTGATCACCGCTCCTCTGGACTGACGCCCCATTGCGCGGCGAAGGCGGGCGAGGCCACGAAGCTGCCGGGTTCGGGCGACACGGGGGGCGGATCGCACACGCCCTCCTCCAGGTATTTCAGCGCGGCGACGAACCCCGCCGATGAGAACGGCTTGGCGATGACGCCATGCGCGCCGTCGAAATCGTCGGGAATCTTCTTTGGGTTGGCCGTGACAAAGACCACGATGGTGTCGGGCCACTGCTTCTGGATGGCGCTGTTGACCTGCAGGCCGGTGCTGCCGCGTGCCAGCTGCATGTCGACCAACGCGACGTCCGGGGCCTTTTCTGTGGGCAGGGCCATCACGTCCTGCAGCGATGATGCCACGGCCAGAACCTGATGGCCGGCATCCTCGATCATCATCTCGATGTCCATCGCGATGATGAACTCATCCTCGACCACGAGGATCGACAGCGGCGCCTTGGGGCGGTTCATGGAATTTCCTTGTCGATGACGACGCTGACCTGGATCGACCCTTGATCGGTCCTGGACCAGGCCACGCGGGTTCGTGTCTGTGCGGCAAGCCGAGAGATGATCTGTTCGTTCACCCCGGACGGCGAATAGACCGGATCGGCCTCGGCGTCCCCCTGGCCCGGAGGTCCGAAGCCGATGGACAGCTCGACCCGCGCGGGCGTCGTCCGCGACGAGATGTCGAAGACCTGGCCCTTCGCGACGTTTTCGGGGCGGATCATGTGCGCCAGGATCTCGTTCACGATCAGCCCGATCGCCGCCGCCTGCCCCGCAGGCACCTCGGCCCGGCCCAGATCGGCGCGGATGCGGATGTCGCAACCGGCCCGGCTTTGCGTCAGGTCGGAGGCAAGGTTGACGGCGTAGGATCCGATGTCGAACCGCGTCACGTCGTCGGACTGGTACAGGTGGCGATGCACCGTGGCCAAGGCGTCGATCCGGGTCATCATCGCGCGCAGCATGTCGGCCGTGTCGCTGTCCGCCGCCTCGCGCAGCTGCAGGCGCAGGATCGACCCGATCATGGTCATGTTGTTCTTCACGCGGTGATCGACCTCGTGCAGCAGCAGACGCTGTGCATCCAGCGAATCGCGCAGTTCGGCGACGCGGCGTGTCACCTCGGCCTCGACCCGCGATTTCTCGCGCGCCATGCGGGACTGCACGTCGATCCGGTCGGTGACGTCCAGCTGCGATGCAAAGAAGAACCGGATGCGGCCCGCATCGTCACGCACCGGGCTGAGATACAGCGCGTTCCAGAACGACGTCCCGTCCTTGCGATAGTTCAGGATATCGACCGAGATGTCGGTCCCGTTCTCGACCGCCTCGCGCAGGCGGCGGATCGTGTCCTGGTCTGTCTGCGACCCCTGCAGGAACCGGCAGTTGCGACCCATCAGCTCGTCGCGGTCGTACCCGGTCAGGCGCTGGAACGCGTCATTGGCAAAGACGATGGGATTGTCGGGCAGGCTGGGGTTGGTGATGATCATCGGCATGCGCGTTGCCCGCACCGCGGCCGCGAAGGGATCGCCGCGTCCATGTTCATGATGCAGCGCCTCGGTCAGGTGCCAGTCGTCCCGTTCGTCCACGTCGCGTCCCTTGTAAGCCTGCCCCAGACCCTGTCGTCTGCTTCAAGGCACTGCCGCCTTGAATGGTTCCGGAATATCGGAAAAGGATCGCGGTGACAGGCCCTCAAAGGTGATATGATGACCACGACGACAGATCTTCCCGACCTGAGAGAGCGCCTGCGGACCATGGCCCGCGGCCCCGGCCGGACCATGGTCGCCCTGGCGGGCCCGCCGGGCGCGGGCAAGAGCCATGTCACCGATGCGCTTCTGGCCGATCTGCCGGGGGCGGCGCTGCTGCCGATGGACGGGTATCACCTGGACGACCGGCTGCTGTCGGCACGCGGCGATCTGCCGCGCAAGGGGGCGCCCTGGACGTTCGACCTGGACGGCTTTGCGGTCATGCTGGATCGGCTGGCCGCCGATGACGGCCGCGACGTGCTGGTCCCCGTCTTCGACCGCGACCTGGAGATCAGCCGCGCCGCCGCGCGTGAGATTCCCGCCAGCGCCCGGCTGATCCTGGTCGAGGGGAACTATCTGCTGCTGGACCGGCCCGGCTGGCGCGACCTGGGGCGTCATTTCGCGCTGACCGTGATGCTGGACGTGCCGCAGGCGGTGCTGCGGGCCCGCCTGACGGCCCGCTGGCGCGACCTGCCCCCCGATCAGGCCCGCGCCAAGCTGGAGGCCAACGACCTGCCCAACATGGAACTGGTGCTGACCGCCAGCCGTGCGCCCGACCTGATCCTGCCGAACGGCTAGGCCGCGCGCCTGCGCCGCGCGACCTCATAGGCGATGGCACCGATGACCGTGGCCACGATG
Source organism: Paracoccus sp. S4493 (assembly GCF_000967735.1). NCBI lineage: Bacteria > Pseudomonadati > Pseudomonadota > Alphaproteobacteria > Rhodobacterales > Paracoccaceae > Paracoccus > Paracoccus sp. S4493. Next base: position 4,336 of record NZ_JXYF01000024.1, on the reverse strand, counting down.
ATGACCAGCGCCAACGCGTTCACCGCGGGCGTCAGGCCAGTGCGGACCTTGGTCGCGATGAAGACGGTCAGGGGCGTCTCGAACCCGCGCACGAACAGCGTGGTGTTGTAGTTCTCGATCGATTGCAGCACCGCGAGGCCCGCCGACGCGATCAGCGCGGGCCGCAGGAACGGCAGCGTCACGCGGCGGAACACCATCACGCGGCTGGCGCCGAGACCCAGGGCCGCCTCCTCCTGCGTGCGGTCGAACCGCTGCAGGCGGGCCATGACCATCAGCATGACATAGCAGATGATGAAGGTGGACTGCGCCAGCACGATCAGGAACACCCCGCCGCCCACGCCCATCTGCCGCCACAGGATCAGGGTCGAGATCCCGATCACCACCCCCGGCGTCAGCAGGGGCGACACCATCACCGCATAGGCAAAGCTGCGCGCCCGCGCATGCAGCGATGTCAGAACCAGCGCCGCCGCCGTGCCCACCGGCACCACGATCACCACCACGCAGACCGCGACCAGCACGGATGTCCACAGCGACTGCCACATGGCGGCGTCCGCCCACATGGCGGCGAACCATTCCGTCGTGGTCCCCTGCCACGGGATCACCGTGGGAAAGCGGCTTTCATTGAAGCTGGCCGCGCCCATGATAATCAGCGGTGCGAACAGATAGGCCGCGAAGACCATCAGATACAGCCAGAACATGGCGCCGAAGATGCGTTCCGCCCTCATTTCGCGACATCCGTCAGGTTGACGCGGAACAGCCGCAAGGTGATCAGGACGACCGCCAGGCACAGCACCAGCAGCACCAGCGCATAGGCCGCGCCGCGGTTCCAGTCGCCGCCCTCGAAGAACCAGTTGTAGATGATCTCGGTGAACCATCGGCTGCCGGGCGATCCCAGCAGCGCGGGCGCGACATAGCTGCCAGCGGCCAGCATGAAGGTGAACACGAAACCCGTCGCGATCCCGGCCTTGGCATGGGGGATCACCACGCGGGTATGGATGCGCCAGGGCGACGCGCCGAGGTCGCGGGCGGCCTCGATCTGGGCTTTGTCCAGCGATTCGATGGCGTTGTAGATCGGCAGCAGCATGAACAGGATATAGGCATAGACCATCGCCGCCAGCACGCCTCCGTCGCCCTGCCAGCGGATCGGTGCGTCGATCAGGCCGATATTCGTCAGCACCGCGTTCAGCGGCCCGCGATAGGCCAGGATGATGAACCAAGCCAGCGTCCGCAGCACCTCGTTGATGAAGAAGGGGATGATGATCAGCATCATCGCGATGGCCAACTGCCCCGTCGTGGCCCGCTGCGCCATCCAGAAGGCGATGGGATAGCAGACGGCAAAGGTCACCGCCGCCACCAGGCCGCTGGCCCAGATCGTCTTGAGGAAGATCGCGCGGTGCGTGGGCTCTCCGGCAAGATACAGGATGTTCGACAGCGTATAGGTGTCGTCCGGCCCCCCCAGCGCCGCGGGCGGCAGGTTCGGTCGCAGGGCATAGTCGATCATCATCAGGTTCGGGGCCAGGACCATCACGGCCAGCCAGAACAGGACCAGGATTAGGAATATCGTCGAAAGCCCCGGTCCGAAACGGTTTTTCAGATCACCCATCGCCCAGCACCACCGCATGTCCCGCGTCGAACCCGAACCCTGCCCGGCTGCCCGGAACCGGCGCATCGGCCAGCCGCGTCGAGGGCACCGATGCCGTCAGCGCTGTCCCGCCGTCGAACCGGCCGTGGACCAGCGCAAAGGATCCTTCGAAATCGACACGCTCTATCTGCGCCTGCAGGGGGTTTTGGTCGATACCGGGCACCAGCGCCTCGGGGCGGACATAGATCGTGCCCTGCACGCCCGGCGCGGCACCCTGTCCCGCGCGACCAGTCAGCGGGCCCAGGTCGGTCTCGATCCGGGCGGTGCCGGCCTGCACGTCGGTGATGCGGCCGGGAATGGCGTTCGTCTCGCCCACGAAGCGGGCCACGAAGGGCGTGGCGGGGTTGTCGTACAGCTCTCGCGGCGTGGCGACCTGCTGCAAGAGACCCGCCGACATCACGGCGACGCGGTCGGACATGGCCAGCGCCTCGGACTGGTCGTGGGTGATATAGATGAAGGTGACGCCCGTGCGCTTCTGGAGCGCGCGCAGTTCGGCGCGCATGTGCTGGCGCAGCTTCAGGTCCAGAGCAGAGAGCGGTTCGTCCAGCAGCAGGACGCCCGGTTCCACGGCCAGGGCGCGGGCGATGGCCACGCGCTGACGCTGGCCGCCGGACAGTTCGCCCGGCATGCGGTCGCCGTATCCCTCCAGCGCGATCAGGCGCAGCAGGTCGTCGGCCTTGGCCCGGCGTTCGGCGCGGCCGACCCCGCGGGCCTCCAGACCGAAGGCGATGTTGTCGCGCACCGACATCAGCGGGAACAGGGCCAGCGACTGAAAGATCATCGCGGTCGGGCGCTGGTTGGGGCCCAGCCCCTTCATGTCCCGGTCGCCGATCAGCACGCGCCCCTCGGTCGGCTCTATGAAGCCCGCGATCATGCGCAGGATCGTGGTTTTGCCGCAGCCCGAAGGCCCCAAGATGGAGAAGAACTCTCCGGCCTCGACCTTGAAGCTGACATCGCTGACGGCGCGGGTGGTGCCAAAAGTCATGCCGATGCCGGCAAGTTCGACCGAATGGGACATTGTGTCTCCTGCAGGAATTGGGGGGCGGCGCAAACCGCCCCCGGTTGGGTTCAGGCCGACAGGAAGCGGTCCTGATACTCGTTGCGCTTGGTGATGTACCAGCTTTCCTGGATCGGCCACCACCACAGCTTCTCCAGCGCGTCGCCCGGATAGGCGGCGGCGAAAAAGGCCTTGGCCTCGTCCGAGGTCAGCTGATCGGAGCCCACCGCGGTCGAGTTGATCTTGGTCGCGTTGGTGTACATCGCGCCGGCCTCGGGCGTCAGGAACCAGTTGATGAAGGCATAGGCGCCGTCCAGGTTCGCCGCCCCCGTCGGGATCGACAGACCCTCCATCCAGGCCAGCGCGCCTTCCTTGGGCGCGATGAAGCCCACGGGCAGACCTTCGGACGCCAGGGCGGCCGCGGTCGAATCCCAGGTCTGGCCCACGGTCGCGCCGTTGACGCGGAACGCGCCCTGGGCCTCGTTCTCGTTGGTCCAGAACTGGATAATGTTGCCCTTGCGCGCGATGGCCTCGGCCAGGATCACGTCGAAGATCTCGATCTGCGCATCGGGATCGGTGAACGCATCCAGCAGCGGCCGCGGCAGCTTGCCCTCGGCCTCCAGCCACAGCCCCAGGCCGATCAGCGAGGAATGCCCGCGCACGGTCGCCTGCGCGCCGTCCTTCCACAGATCGCCATAGGACGCGGTGCCGTATTCCAGCGGGTTCTGTTCGGTGTCGAAGGCGATCGCCTCGGTGCCCCAGTCGGTCGGCACCTGGTACCGCTTGCCGTCCACGACCGCGCCCAGGTTGACCGAGTTCTCCCAGGCACTGGGCAGGACCTTGGCGACCTCGATGCGCGATTCGTCCAGCGGCTGGATCAGGCCGAACTCGACATAGTTCGGGACGCGGTCGACGGTCGGCCAGATCAGGTCGAACCCGGCGCCGTTGTTGGCACGCAGCTGGTTCAGCAGCTCGTCGTTGGTGCCATAGGGGGTGAAATTCGGGGTGATGCCCGTGGCCTCCTGAAAGGCGCCCAGGATCTCGTCGTTCAGATAGCCGGCCCAGGCAAAGATGTTCACCTGCCCCGCACCCTGCGCCATGGCGCCGCGCGCCAGATAGGGAGAGGCCAGCGCCACGCCAGCCGTGGCCGCAGCCCCGCGCAGAAGGCCGCGTCGGTCGATCCGTGTCATAGAAAGATCCTCCATGTCGTTGTCACTCAGCCGTTTCCCGTTATCGGGCATGCGTGTCGATAAAATGACACGACGCCAAGGGCTTTGGCTTGGCCCGCAGCCTAGACCGGGGCCGCGCCAAGGCAAAGTGTCTTCTTGGTCAGCCCGTCGCGGCATGGGAAAAGGGCCGCCCCGGACGGGACGGCCCTTGCGGCGCAGCCGGCGCCGCGATCAGCGGGCGGTTTCGCGCACCAGCTGGCCCTGCGGGTCCAGTTCCAGGGTGACGGTCTCCCCGTCGGGATTGGTCGCGTCCAGCAGGACGCGCGGTCCCTCCTGGCGCATCAGGCCGAACGCGCTGTAGCCCGCCTGCGTCAGGCGCTGGTTCGCCGCGACGGTGTCGAACTGCGGCGCGGGGGGCATGTCGCCGCGCGGGCCGTCACCCCGGGGGCCTTCGGCACGCGGACCATCACCCCGGGGGCCTTCGGCGCGCGGGCCGTCGCCGCGGGGACCATCGCCGTGGGGGCCGTC
>NZ_JXYF01000023.1:0-1849 GCF_000967735.1 Paracoccus sp. S4493 | reverse complement strand
CACCGTTCCCGAAATCTATGACATGCAGGCCCGCGCGATCTTCGAGGCGACCGTCCAGGCCAGCCGCAAGGGCGACCCCGTCGTCCCCGAGATCATGATCCCGCTGGTCAGCGCCATGCGCGAGGTCGAGCTGGTCAAGACCCGCATCGACGCCGTCGCGGCCGCCGTCAGGAACGAGATGCGCACCGATTTCACCTATCGCCTCGGCGTGATGGTGGAAACGCCGCGTGCCGCCCTGCGTGCCGGCGACATCGCGGCCCACAGCGCCTTCCTGTCCTTCGGCACGAACGATCTGACGCAGATGACCTATGGCCTGTCGCGCGACGATGCCGGGCGCTTCATGGGAACCTATGTGGGCCAGGGGGTCTATGCCGAGGATCCCTTCCATGTCCTGGATCAGGACGGGGTCGGAGAGCTGTTGCTGATCGGCGTGCAGCGGGCCCGCGCGCAGGCTCCGGGCATCACCCTGAGCGTCTGCGGAGAGCATGGCGGCAACCCCGAATCCATCGCGTTCTGCCATCAGGCAGGTGTGGATTACGTGTCCTGTTCACCCTTCCGCGTGCCGGTCGCGCGGCTTGCGGCGGCGCAATCGGCCATCAGAAACCGCCCGCCTGTGCCCCGGTCGTGATTCTGCAACTGCAAGTTGCTGATTTGGCTGGACATAACATCTGACCCCTACACCCATGTGCCGGAAGTTGCCGGTTTCCGCGCAACGGCGTGGCGGATTGCTGCCCAAAACCGCCTCGAACGGGCCGGTTCCGGGCCTCACGCCGAAGTGGGATGGCACAGCAGATGCCGAAAATCCTAATCACATCGTCAGCCCGCCCGGCGTGACAGACCATCCCTGTCGACCGGGCATTAATGCCCCGTCAACACGGGACCTTGTATAGGACTGTACATGCCCAAGCTGTCGAAACGGCTGGCGCACGCTCTTTTATGTGCGGCAACAGCCATGCCCCTTCTGACGACCACTGCCCTTGCCGGGGGAAACGGATCGCTTTTTTCCGCCGATACCGGCATGTTCGGCGCTTTGCAAGCCGCCGCGAACGCGCCGCGGCCCACGCCGCTGCTTTATACCGACGCGATGCCCGTCACGGTCGAGATCACTCCCGATGAGCCCGTCGAAACCCTGCATCTGGCCAACACGCGCAAGGTGATTTCCCGCGCCGATCTGGACTGCATGGCAGAGGCCCTCTACCACGAGGCCCGCGGCGAAGGTCGCCAGGGTCAGATGGCCGTGGCCGAGGTCATCCTGAACCGCGTCGACAGCGGCGCCTTTCCCCGCACCGTCTGCGGCGTGATCAACCAGCCCAGCCAGTTCAGCTATACCATCGGCGGCGCCAAGCCGATCCGCAACAAGGCCGCCTATCTGCGCGCCCAGGACATCGCGGCCGAAGCGCTGGCCGGCGCACCGCGCCAGTTGACCGGTGGCGCCACCTATTTCCACACCCCGGCGGTCAGCCCGTCCTGGTCGCGCCGTTTCCAGCGCACCGTCCAGATCGGCCGCCACATCTTCTATCGCACCAATCAGCGCGTCGCCTCGAACTGAGGTCTGCGGCGGGGGTTGCCCGCGCCGCGGATTTGCTGTGAATGGCGGATATGGAACATCCCGACCGCATCTTTCTGCGCGACCACGTCCTTTCGGCCGAGATCGGCGCCTTTCAATCTGAACGCGGCTTGGATCAGCGCCTGCGATTCAACCTTACCGTGGATCTGCGAGAGACCGTCGCGGGCAGCGGCGATCACGTCGACGCCGTACTGTCCTATGACGTACTGACGCAGGCGGTCGACACGGCGTTGGCCGATCAGCGCTACAACCTTGTCGAGACGCTGGCCGAACGCATCGCCG
>NZ_JXYF01000022.1:0-74120 GCF_000967735.1 Paracoccus sp. S4493 | reverse complement strand
GGACCTGATCCTGCTGGACGTGGTGATGCCCGGCATGGACGGCTATCAGCTGTGCCGCATCTTCAAGGCCGACCCGCTGCTCAGCGACATTCCGGTGATCTTCGCCACCGCCCTGGGCGATGACGAGGCCGAGTTGCGCGGGTTGGCAGTCGGTGCGATCGACTATGTCACCAAGCCGATCCGCCCGGCCGCCCTGCAGCGGCGCGTGCGCAACCACGTCCAGATGAAGCGGATGCGCGACCAGTTGACCGAACAGGCGCTGCGCGATCCGCTGACGGGGCTGGCCAACCGGCGCATGCTGGAACGCCGCCTGCAGGCGGAGCTGCACCGGCAGGCGCGCGACGGCGGTCTGATCGCGGTGCTGATGCTGGATATCGATCATTTCAAGGGCTTCAACGACAGCTATGGCCACCCCGAGGGGGACATCTGCCTCAAGGCCGTGTCGCAGGCGCTGGCGCAGGCGATCCGCCGGTCGGGCGACCTGTGCGCGCGCTATGGCGGCGAGGAGTTTGCCTGCATCCTGCCCGGCACCGACCTGGACGGTGCCCTTCACCTGGCCGAGACGATGCGCGCCGGGGTCGAGGCGCTGTCCATCCCGCACCGCGCGTCGCAGGTGGGGCAGGTGGTGACGATCAGCATCGGCGTCGCGTCGGGGCGTTGCGACATGGGCAGCGACAACGCCTTCTGGCTGACCGGGGCCGACCGGATGCTGTATTGCAGCAAGCTGGCCGGGCGGAACCGCGTCAGCGGGCAGGTGATGAGCGCCGATCACCCGCTGCGCGACGCGTCCGCGCTGGACGGGCCGGTCGTCGGGGATGTCAGGGCGGGCTAGGCCCTTCCCGTCGGGCCGGCCGTCAGATTGGCATTGAATGCCGGACGGGCCTGCGGCAGGCTGCATGACATGCAACCCCGCGACACAGCGGGGGCCGATCACCGACAGGAACCTCACATGACATATCCCCTGACCATGCGCGCCATGCTTCTGGCCTCGGCGCTCGCGCTTGCACCCGCGGCCTGGGCCGAGACGCCGGCCGACACCCTGGTCGTGGCCCACACGATCGACGACATCATCAGCCTGGACCCGGCGGTAAGCTTCGAGTTCGCGGGCAACGACGTCAACAACAACACCTATGACCGTCTGGTCGATTTCAACCCGCTGGACCCGGACGCGGGCTTCCAGCCCAGCCTTGCGACCGAATGGGCGGTGTCCGAGGACGGCCTGTCCATCACCTTCACGCTGCGCGAGGATGCGACCTTCCATTCCGGCAACCCCGTGCGCGCCGCGGACGCCGCCTGGTCGCTGCAGCGCGCGGTCAAGCTGGACAAGACCCCGGCCTTCATCCTGACCCAGTTCGGCTTTACCGCCGACAACGTCGATCAGATGATCACCGCCGACGGCAACACGCTGACGCTGACGATGGACAAGCCCTATGCGCCGACCTTCGTGCTGAACTGCCTGACCGCCAACATCGCCAGCGTGGTCGACATGGAGACCGTCATGGCCAACGAGGTCGACGGCGACATGGGCAATGCCTGGCTTAACACGAACGAAGCCGGGTCGGGCGCCTATGTGCTGTCGGCCTGGCGTCCGAACGAGGCGGTGCAGCTGACCGCCTATGAGGAATACTGGCAGGGCGCCCCCGAGATGAAGCGCGTGATCGTGCGCAACGTCGCCGAATCCAGCGCGCAGCGGCTGCTGCTGGAGCAGGGTGACATCGACGTGGCGCGCAACCTGACGCCGACGGACGTGGAATCCATCGCCGCGGTCGAGGGCGTGACCATCCAGGACGAACCGCGCGGCCGCATCCTCTACATGGGCCTGAACCAGAAGGATGAATTGCTGTCGAACCCCGCCGTGGTCGAGGCGATGAAGCACCTTGTCGATTACGAGGGCATCACCGGCAGCTTCCTGAAGGGTCAGTTCGTCACCCACCAGACCTTCCTGCCCCAGGGCTATCTGGGCGTGCTGGACGAGCAGCCCTGGACCTATGACGTGGAGAAGGCCCGCCAGATCCTGACCGATGCGGGGATCGAGGGCGGCACCATCACCACCCGCGTGCGCGATCTGCGCGAATACGTGGACGTGGCCCAGACCCTGCAGGCGTCGATGGCCCAGGTCGGCCTGACCCTGGAGATCGAGCAGATGACCGGCGCGCAGGTGCTGGACGCCTATCGCGCCCGCGAGGTTCCGATCTTCCTGGGCGAATGGGGCCCGGATTATTCGGACCCGAACACCAATGCCGCGACCTTCGCCTATAACCCCGACAACAGCGACGAGGCCGCAGCCGTGGGCCTGCTGGCCTGGCGCAACGCCTATGAGGTGCCGGCCGAGATGAACGAGGCCACCGTCGCAGCCACCCTGGAGCAGGACGCCGACGCCCGCGCCGCGATGTACCAGGACATCCAGCGCCAGTACCAGGCCGAGGCCCCGATAGTGCCGCTGTTCCAGCGCATCGAACAGGTCGGCCTGCGCGACGGCGTCCAGAACTGGTGGAGCGGCGGCGCCATTTCGTCGGTCATGTATCGTCAGGTGACGAAGGGCGAATAAATGGCCCCGACCGATCCGACCGGCGCCGCGACCGCACCGTCGCGGCGCCGCGCCCTGACCCGCAGGCGCGTGCGCAGCGTGGCGGGGACCGTCCTGTCGCTGGCGCTGACGCTCTTGGGGCTGCTGCTGGTCACCTTCATCATCGGGCGGGTCATGCCGATCGACCCGGTGCTGAAGGTGGTGGGCGACCGCGCCACCCAGGCCCAGTACGACGCCGCCTATGTCGCGATGGGGCTGGACCAGCCGCTGATCGTGCAGTTCCTGTCCTATGTGGGCGATGTGCTGCGCGGCGATTTCGGGCGCTCCATCTCCACCGGGCAGCCGGTGGCACAGGACATCGCCCGCGTCTTTCCCGCGACCTTCGAGCTGGCGGCCTTGGGGACCTTCATCGGCGTCGTGATCGGCGTGCCCCTGGGCGTGATCGCGGCAGCGCGGCGCGGCGGCGTCATCGACCAGGTCGCGCGGGTCGTGGCGCTGGTCGGCTATTCGATGCCGATCTTCTGGCTGGGGCTGATGGGCCTGCTGATCTTCTATGGCATGCTGGGTTGGGTCGGGGGGCCGGGGCGGCAGGGAATCATCTATGACGGGATGGTGCCGAACGTGACCGGCATGATCCTGGTCGACAGCCTGATCGCCGGGGACTGGGGCGCGTTCCGCGACGCGTTCTCTCACATCATCCTGCCGGCCAGCTTGCTGGGCTATTATTCGCTGGCCTATATCAGCCGCATGACGCGCAGCTTCATGCTGGAACAGCTGTCGGCGGAATACATCACCACCGCCCGCGTCAAGGGCCTGTCCGAACGCGCCGTCATCTGGGGCCACGCCTTCCGCAACATCGCGATCCCGCTGGTGACGGTCATCGCGCTGTCCTTCGGCTCTCTGCTGGAGGGGTCGGTGCTGACCGAGATCATCTTCAGCTGGCCGGGCCTGGGCAGCTACATCACCCGCGGCCTTCTGTCGGGCGACATGAACGCGGTGCTGGGCGGTACGGTGGTCGTGGGCGTGTGCTTCGTCGTGCTGAACCTGTTCAGCGACATCCTGTACCGTTTCCTGGATCCGAGGTCGACATGAGCGCCATGACACGCCGCGATTGGTTGCTGTCCGACGCGCCCCAGACCCGCCGCCAGGCGCGGCTTGGCGCGATCTATCAGGGCTGGCTGACCTTCCGCGCCAACAAGCTGGCGATGGTCGGGCTGATCATCCTGGTGCTGCTGATCGGCATGGCGATCCTGGCGCCCTGGATCGCGCCGCAGAACCCCTATGCCCAGAACCTGGCCGACCGGCTACAGCCGCCGTCTGCCGCGCATTGGCTGGGTACCGACGCCCTGGGGCGCGACATCCTCTCGCGGCTGATCCACGGCTCGCGCATCACCCTGTTCATCGTGGGCACGGTCGCGCTAGTCGCGCCGGTCATCGGGCTGCTGATCGGCACGGTGGCGGGGTTCGCCGGGGGCTGGGTGGACCAGGTGCTGATGCGGGTGACCGACATTTTCCTGGCCTTCCCCAAGCTGATCCTGGCGCTGGCCTTCGTCGCGGCCCTGGGGCCCAGCATCGGCAACGCGGTGCTGGCGTTGGCGCTGACCGCCTGGCCGCCCTATGCGCGCCTGGCGCGGGCCGAAACGCTGACCATCCGCAACGCCGACTTCATCGCCGCCGCGCGCCTGCAGGGGGCGGGGCGGCTGCGCCTGCTGATCCGCCACATCTGGCCCCTGTGCCTGTCGTCGCTGATCGTGCGGGTGGCGCTGGACATGGCGGGGATCATCCTGTCTGCGGCGGGCCTGGGCTTTCTGGGCCTCGGCGCACAGCCGCCGCTGCCCGAATGGGGGGCGATGATCTCGGACGGGCGGGGCTATATCCTGGACTTCTGGTGGGTCGCGGCCATGCCAGGGATCGCGATCTTTCTGGTATCGATGGCCTTCAACCTGCTGGGCGACGGGCTGCGCGACGTGCTGGACCCCAAGGGAGACAAGTCGTGACCGAACCCCTTCTGTCCGTGCGCGACCTGCGCGTCACCTTCCCGACCCGGCAGGGCGAATTCCAGGCCGTGCGCGGCATCGATTTCGACCTGGGCCGCGAACGCCTTGGCGTCGTGGGCGAGAGCGGGTCGGGCAAGTCCATGACCGGCCGCGCGATCCTGGGCCTGGTGCGCCCGCCCGGCCGGGTCGAGGCCGCCCGGATGGAGCTGGAGGGCCAGTCCATCCTGAACCTGCCCGACCGGCAGATGCGCGCCATCCGCGGCGGGCGCATCAGCATGGTCATGCAGGACCCCAAGTTCAGCCTGAACCCGGTGATGACCGTGGGCCAGCAGATCATCGAGGCCTATCGCCTGCACGCGCGCGCGCCCCGCGCCGCCGCCCGCGCAAAGGCCTTGGAGATGCTTGAGGCCGTGCAGATCCGTGACCCCGAACGCGTCATGGACAGCTATCCCCACGAGGTGTCGGGCGGCATGGGACAGCGCATCATGATCGCCATGATGCTGGCCCCCGACCCGCAGATCCTGATCGCGGACGAACCGACCAGCGCGCTGGACGTGTCGGTCCGGACCGAGGTGCTGCACATCATGGACCGGCTGGTCCGCGACCGCGGCATGGGACTGATCTTCATCAGCCACGACCTGAACCTGGTGGCGCAGTTCTGCGACCGCGTGCTGATCATGTATGCCGGCCGCGTGGTCGAGACGCTGCCCGCCCGCGACCTGCACCGGGCGCAGCACCCCTATACCCGCGGGCTTCTGGACAGCCTGCCGCGGCTGGACGCGCCGGTGTCGCGCCTGTCGGTCCTCCAGCGCCAGGACAGCTGGCGCGACCCCGTCGTGAAAGGCCCCTGAGATGCTGAGCGTTGCCGATCTGACCGTCTGGTTCGGGCAGGAGCCCGACCGCGTCACCGCCGTCCACGACGCGGCCTTCGACGTGGCGCAGGGCGAAAGCTTTGGCCTGGTCGGCGAAAGCGGTTCGGGCAAGTCGACCATCCTGCGCGCCATCGCAGGTCTGATCCCCGGCTGGTCCGGCCAAATCGCGGTCGACGGTCAGATCCAGAAGGGAGAGCGGCGCGACCGGGCGTTCTTTCGCACCGTTCAGATGGTGTTCCAGGACCCCTATGCCAGCCTGCATCCACGCCATTCCGTCGATGCCGTCCTGGCGGAAACCCTGCGCCTGCAGGGCATGGACAAGATCGACCAGCGCATCGTCAAGCTGCTGGATGACGTGGGCCTGGGCCGGGGCTTCCGCTTTCGCTATCCGCACCAGCTGTCCGGGGGACAGCGTCAGCGCGTGGCGATCGCCCGCGCCCTGGCGGCGGAGCCGCGCCTGCTGCTGCTGGACGAGCCGACCAGCGCGCTGGACGTCAGCGTCCAGGCCGAGATCCTGAACCTGCTGGCCGATCTGCGCGACGAACATGGGCTGACCTATCTGATGGTCAGCCACGACCTGTCGGTGATCGCCCATATGTGCGACCGGCTGGCCGTGATGCAGCGCGGCCGCATCGTCGAGATCCTGCCGGCGTCCCACCTGCGGGCGGGGCAGGGCGCCCAGCCCTATACCACCCACCTGATCGAGGCGTCCGCCGGATACCGCCCGGAGGCCCGCCCATGACCGATGCGCGACAGGATGCGGTCGCCCGCGCCGAAGGTTATTTCGACCAGGGCGGATTCCAGGCCGATCTGGCGGCCCTGGTGGCGCATCCGACCGAAAGCCAGAACCCGGCGCAGCGACCCCATCTGGACCGCTATCTAACCGAGGCGATGATACCGCGCCTGTCCCGTCTGGGTTTCGCCCCGCGGGTGCTGGACAATCCCGACCCGCGGGGCGGCCCCCTGCTGATCGCGGAACGGATCGAGGATCCGGCCCTGACCACGGTCCTGACCTATGGTCATGGCGACGTGGTCCGCGCCCAGACCGACCAGTGGCGCGACGGGCTGTCGCCCTTTGTCCTGACCGCCGATGGCGACCGCCTGTACGGCCGTGGCGCGGCCGACAACAAGGGGCAGCACCTGATCAACCTGGCCGCGCTGCAGGCGGTCATCGATACGCGCGGGCATCTGGGCTTCAACATGCGGATCATCTTCGAGATGTCCGAAGAGACCGGATCGCCCGGCCTGGCTCAGGTCTGCCGGGACCATGCCGATGCGCTGGCGGCCGACGTGCTGATCGCGTCCGACGGCCCGCGCCTGCGGGCCGACGTGCCGACGCTGTTCATGGGATCGCGCGCCGCGCTGGCCTTTGACCTGGTGCTGGAGCTGCGGTCGGGGGCGCATCATTCGGGAAACTGGGGTGGTCTTCTGGCCGATCCGGCGATGATCCTGGCCCATGCGCTGGCCACGATCTGCGACCGGCGCGGCCAGATCCAGATCCCGGAATGGCGCCCCCACAGCCTGACCCCCGCGCTGCGCGACGCCCTGCGCGACCTGCCGGTGATCGAGGCGGGCGGCCCCCAGGTCGATGCCGATTGGGGAGAGGTCGGGCTGACACCCACCGAACGCGCCTTTGGGTGGAACAGCTTTGCGGTGCTGGCGATGACCGCCGGCGTGCCCGACGCACCCGTGAACGCCATCGCGGGCCGCGCGCGGGCGACCTGCCAGCTGCGCTATGTCGTGGGGACCGATCCGAGCGACATCCTGCCGGCGCTGCGCCGCCACCTGGACCGCCACGGCCATCACGCGGTGCGCATCGTGCCGCGGGACGGCGATCCCGCCCATGCCACGCGGCTGATGCCCGACCACGACTGGGTGCGCCGGGTCGCGGGGTCGGTCCGGCGGACGACCGGGCAGGATCCGCATCTGCTGCCGAACCTGGCCGGGTCGCTGCCCAACGAATGCTTTGCGGAAATCCTGGGCCTACCGACGATCTGGGTGCCCCATTCCTATCGCGGCTGCTGTCAGCACGCGCCCGACGAACATGCATTGCAAGGCCTGTCGCGGCAGGCGCTGGCGATCATGGCGGGGCTGTGGTGGGATCTGGGGACGCCCGCGGATGGCACTTGACCACAGGGGTGACAGATCGGCCGGGCGTCTGAACTCTTTAAACCAACCACCAAGGACGCCCGGCCGATAAGCCTCTTTTGTCTGAAGTCTTCAGCGGCGTCATCCTGTCCTTATGGACAGGAAAAGATGCACCGATTGGTGCGGTAAGGAGTTGAGCGTAAACGGAAAATGGCGACCCCGGCAGGATTCGAACCTGCAACCTATTGATTAGAAGTCAATTGCTCTATCCAGTTGAGCTACGGGGCCCGCGGGCTGGCCTTTCTTAGCGGCAGGCGCATCGGCAATCCAGACGCTAATCGCCCCGGCAAGCACGAACTTGTGCGTAGGACCATCCCATGACCATGGAACGGCACCCGCGGGGCTGGTGTTGATGTGCCACACCACCTGAAGGAGGTCGACATGGACCACGCAAATCATACGCGACTGACCCACGACGAACTGACCGAGGCCGTTCTGGACGGCGCCACCGTCTATGGCCCGGGCGACGAAACCGTCGGCAGCGTGTCGCACACGCACGGCATGGGTGCTTCGGCCAAGGTCGTTCTTGACGTCGGCGGGTTCCTGGGTATCGGCGCCAAGCCGGTCATGGTTCCGGCGACCGACCTGGACTTCATGCGCGACGAAAGCGGCACCGTGCATGCCCGGACCAACTGGACCAAGGATGATCTGAAGGCTCTGCCCACGCACGAGCACTGATTGATCGACAGGAAAACGACGGCGCGCATCGCAGGATGCGCGCCGTTTGCATTACAACATCAGCGTCATGAAGACCGAATGCGGGTCGGCGCGATAGCTGCCAAAGGGCGGGCACTCCGTGAACCCCTCGCGGGCGTAGAGGCCGCGCGCCGCGACAAATCCCGGCTGCACGCCGGTTTCCAGCGACAGCTTGGCATAGCCCGCGTTCCGCGCGTGACCCAGCATGTGCCGCAGCAGCATCCGCGAGACACCCCGCCCGCGCTGTTCGGACAGCACGTGCATGGATTTAAGCTCTCCCTCGGATGCGCCCAGATTCTTGATGGCACCCATGGCCACAGGTTGGCCCGCGTCGCGCACGACGAAAAAAGCGATGGCGGGGTTCTCCAGCGCCTCCTTGGGCATCATGTGGATCGATCCCGGCGGGGTATCGGCATGCATCTCGGCAGTGTGGCGTTGGAACAGCAGGTCCAGGTCGGGCCCAAGCGGGCTTTCCAGGTCGATCGTCAGCGTCATGTCGGGGTCCTGTCGCCACATGGTCACGGCGGGGCACTATCCCGCCGTGACGCGCGCGTCAAAGGCTTAGCCGCGCGGGGCGGTCGCCTGATCCAGCACCGGCACAAGCCGGGCTATCGTGCCGTCGACATCGCGCAGCTTGTCCAGACCGAACAGCCCAATGCGGAAGGTCGAGAAGTCGGCCCCCTCATCCACGGCCAACGGCACGCCCGCCGCGATCTGGGTGCCGAGGGCGGCAAAGGCCTTGCCAGACTTGACCTCGGGGTCGTCGGTATAGCTGACCACGACGCCCGGCGCCTGGAACCCCTCAGCCGCGAGCGAGCGGATGCCGCGCGCGGACAGTTCGTCGCGGACCGCCCGGCCAAGGCGCCATTGCGCGTCGCGCGCGGCGGCGAACCCCATCGCGCGGGTCTCCTCCATCGCGTCGCGCAGGCCCAGCAGCGCGTCGGTGGGCATGGTCGCGTGATAGGCATGGCCGCCATCCAGATAGGCCTGCATGATCGTGCGCCATTTCTTCAGATCCAGCGCAAAGCTGTCGCTGTCGGTGGTGGCCAGTCGTTCGGCGGCGCGATCGGACAGCATGACAAGGCCTGCGGCGGGCGAGGCCGACCAGCCCTTTTGCGGGGCCGAGATCAGCACGTCCACGCCCGTGGCCCGCATGTCGACCCAGATCGCACCCGACGCGATGCAGTCCAGCACCATCAGGGCGCCCACCTCATGCGCGGCATCGGCCAGCGCGGTGATATAGTCGTCGGGCAGGATCAGCCCGGCTGAGGTCTCCACATGCGGGGCAAAGACCGCGTCGGGGCGCGTCTCGCGGATGCGGGCCACGACCTCGTCGATGGGCGGGGGCGCATAGGCGGGCTGGGGCGCGTTCCCCTGCGGGCGGGCCTTGACCACGGTCACCTCGCGCGCGAATGCGCCCGCGTCGAAGATCTGGCTCCAGCGATAGCTGAACCAGCCGTTCCTGACGATCAGCGCATGCGCGTCGCGCCCGAACTGGCGCGCGACCGATTCCATCGCATAGCTGCCGCCGCCCGGTACGATCGCCACCTGGGCCGCGCCATAGACCTCGCACAGACCCGCCGACAGGTCGCGCATGACCTGCTGAAAGCGTTTCGACATGTGGTTCAGGGACCGGTCGGTGAACACGACCGAGAATTCGTCAAGGCCGTCCGGGTCGATCTCGGGGCGCTGATGGGGCATGGGTGCATCCTTTTCGTTGCGCGCAGCCTAGCGCCTGTGCGTCCGCGCGGCCAGACCGCCAAAAGGCGCAAACGCCCCCCTTGCGGCCCCCCCTGCGGGGCGACTAGGCTTCGGACACAAGCAACATCAAGGTTTTTCATGCGGATCGGCATCCTTCAATGCGGCCAGTCGCCGGCGCAGCTGAAGCGGGATTTGGGCGACTATCCGGACATGTTCGTGCGCCTGCTGGCCGGGCGCGGATTCGACTTCACCACCTGGCATGTCGAGGGGATGGAGTTTCCACAGGACATCCACGATGCCGACGGCTGGCTGCTGACCGGTTCGCGCCACGGGGCCTATGAGGATCACGCCTTCATCCCGCCGCTGGAGGATTTCATCCGCCGCGTCCACGATGCGGGCGTGCCGATGGTCGGCATCTGCTTTGGTCATCAGATCATCGCGCAGGCCCTGGGCGGCACCGTGGTCAAGCATCCCGGCGGTTGGGCCGTGGGCGCGCAGGATTACGATTTCGGCGGCCAGCCCGTCACGCTGAACGCCTGGCACCAGGATCAGGTCGTGGCCCTGCCGCCCGGCGCGCAGGTCGCGGGCCGGAACGCGTTCTGCGAGAATGCCGCGCTGATCTATGGCGACCGGGCCTTCACCGTGCAGGCACATCCGGAATTCGGCGACGATTTCATCCAAGGCCTGATGGACACCCGCGCCAAGGGTGTCGTGCCGGACGACCTGCTGGCCGGGGCTGCGGCCCGCATGGGGCAGGCCGATGGCGCGTCCCTGCTGGCCGACCGGATCGAGGCCTTCTTCAAGCAACCCCGCGCCCTGGCGCAAGCCGACAAAGGTGCCGCATGAGCGACTGGACCGAGAAACTGCCCCAGGCCGCGCGCGACTTCATGTCCGGGCGCCGCCTGGACGAGGTCGAATGCATCGTGGCCGACATGGCGGGCGTCGCCCGTGGCAAGGCCATGCCCGCGTCGAAATTCGCGCGGCAGAACCAGTTCTATCTGCCCAATTCGATCTTCCTGCAGACGATCACCGGGGAATGGGCCGACAACCCGTCGGGCGCCTTTACCGAACCGGACATGGTGATGGTCCCCGACTATTCCACCGCCACCGCCGCGCCCTGGACCGCGGACTGGACCATCCAGGTCATCCATGACGCGACCGACCAGCAGGGCAACCCCATGCCCATCGCACCGCGCAACGTGCTGAAACGCGTGGTGCAGCTGTACCGCGAGAAAGGCTGGAACCCGGTCGTGGCGCCCGAGATGGAGTTCTTCCTGGTCGCCCGCAACATCGACCCGAACCAGCCGATCATCCCGCCCATGGGCCGCACGGGCAGGCGCGCGGCGGCGAAACAGGCCTATTCCATGTCGGCGGTGGACGAATACGGTAAGGTCATCGACGACATCTATGACTTTGCCGAGGCGCAGGGCTTCGAGATCGACGGCATCCTGCAGGAGGGCGGCGCGGGCCAGGTCGAGATCAACCTGAACCATGGCGATCCGGTGGCCCTGGCCGACGAGATCTTCTACTTCAAGCGGCTGATCCGCGAGGCCGCGCTGCGCCACGACTGCTTTGCCACCTTCATGGCCAAGCCCATTGAGGGCGAGCCGGGCAGCGCCATGCACATCCATCATTCGATCACGGATATCGAGACGGGCCGGAACATCTTTTCCGACGAAAAGGGCCGCGAGACGCCGGCCTTCCTGCATTTCATCGCCGGCATGCAGAAGCACCTGCCCGCCGCCATCGCGCTGCTGGCGCCCTATGTGAACAGCTATCGCCGCTATGTCCCGGACTTCGCGGCGCCGATCAACCTGGAATGGGGGCGCGACAACCGTACCACGGGCCTGCGCGTGCCGATCTCGGGTCCCGAGGCGCGGCGGCTGGAGAACCGGCTGGCGGGCATGGACTGCAACCCCTATCTGGGGATCGCGGCCAGCCTGGCCTGTGGCTATCTGGGCCTTCTGGAGGCCGAGAACCCGCGCGCCGAATGCCTGGGCGACGCCTACATGTCCGAGGACGAGCTGCCCTACAACCTGGGCGACGCGCTGGACCTGATGTCGGAGAGCGCGCCCATGCGCGGCGTTCTGGGCGAGGATTTCTGCGCCGTCTACGAATCGGTCAAGCGCAACGAATACAAGGAGTTCCTGCAGGTCATCAGCCCGTGGGAACGCGAACATCTGCTGCTGAACGTATGAACCTGCTGCACCTGAACGACCGGCTAGGGGCCTATCCGCCCAGCCTCTATGCCGACCAGTGCGGGCCGCAGCCCGACCTGCCGCCCCTGCGGGGCGAGGCGCGGGCGGATGTTGCGGTGATCGGGGCGGGCTATACCGGGCTGTCGGCCGCGCTGCATCTGGCGCGCCGGGGCCTGTCGGTCCGGGTGCTGGAGGCGCAGCGTGTGGGGTTCGGCGCCTCTGGCCGCAACGGCGGACAGATCGGCTCCGGCCAGCGGCAGGAGGTCGACTGGCTGGAGGCGAACTTGGGCCGCGACATGGCCCGCCGGCTGTGGGACCTGGCCGAGGAGGCCAAGGCCGCCGTCCGCACCATCGCCGCCGAAGCGGGCGTGCCGGTCCGCGACGGCATCGCCCATGCCTGCCGTACCGCGTCCGAGGTCGATCACGCCCGCCACATGGCCGACCATCTGGCACGGCATTACGGCTACGACCGGGTCACGCCCCTGGATCGCGACGGGCTGGCGGCGGCGCTTGGCAGCACGGCCTATGTCGGCGGCGATCTGGACCGCGGGGCGGGGCATGTGCAGCCGCTGGCGCTGGCCCTGGGGATGGCGCGTCTGGCGCGGGATGCGGGCGTCGTGATCCATGAGCGCGCGCAGGTCACCGGCCTGACGCATGGCGCGCCCAGCATCATCCGCGCCGATCAGGGCGTGCTGCGCGCCGATCACGTGATCCTGGCCTGCAACGGCTATCTGGGCGATCTGGACCGGGGCGTCGCCGCGCGGGTCATGCCCATCAACAACTATATCGTCGCGACCCCGCCGCTGGATGATCACCCCGAGATCCTGCCGGACCGCATCGCGGTGGCGGACACGAAGTTCGTGGTGAACTACTGGCGCGTCGACGACGACCGGCGGCTGGTCTTCGGCGGTGGAGAGACGGTCACCTACCGCTTTCCGCGCGACATCGCGGCGGTGGTGCGGCCGCATCTGCTGTCGGTCTATCCGCAGTTGCGGGACGTGCCCCTGACCCATGCCTGGGGCGGGACGCTGGCCATCACCATGAACCGCATGCCCTGCTTCACCCGGCCCGCGCCGAACTGCCTGTCGGCCAGCGGCTATTCCGGGCATGGCGTGGCGATGGCCACGCTGGCGGGGCGGCTGATGGCCGAGGCCGTGGCGGGCCAAGCCGAACGGTTCGACGCCATGGCCGCCGTTCCCACCCGGCCCTTTCCGGGCGGTGCGGCCCTGCGCAAGCCGCTGCTGGTGGCGGGGATGGCGTGGTTCGGGCTGCGCGACCGGTTAGGGTTTTAGGCCCGTCCGGGCCAGCACCTGCTGACGGATCTCGGCCGATTCGCGGTCGGTCATGCCCAGAAGGCTGGAGACCAGGCGGATCAGGCTGTCCTCATCCGCGCCGCGGCTGTTGTCGGCATAGGCAACCTCCCACAGCGCGGCCAGAACGGCACGACGATCCTCCAGCGCGATGCGGTCCTTGATCTGGCGGGTGAAGCGGACGGTGTCGCTGGCCTCCGCCTCCAGCGCCTCGGCCTGGGCGCGGCGGGCGGCGGCCTCGGCGGCGGTCAGGCCGCGGCGGGACAGGACCTGTTCGATGCGGTCGCGTTCGGCCTGATCGTAATGATCGTCGGCCCGCGCCACGCGCACCAGCAGCGCGGCGATGGCCAGTTCGGCATCGTCAGGGTCGATCAGCGCGGCGGTATCGCCCATCAGGCGTGTCAGTAGGTCCATGAACATGGCCGAAGGATGCCCCCGCAGGCGCCGGCGGTCTAGCCGGGCCAGCCCTCGACGATGATCACATCTGCGGCAGAGACCGGCTCGCGCAGCGCCTTGGCCGCCTGATAGCCGGGACTGTCGTAACAGGCTCGTGCCGCCTCCAGCGACGGGAACTCGATCACGACGCTGCGGGGGCGGGCATGGCCCTCGACCACCTGCTGCGGCCCGCCGCGCACCAGAAAGCGCGCGCCGAATTCGGCAAAGGGGGCGGCATTGGCCCGGCGATAGGCGTCATAGGCGTCGGGGTCGTCGATCGTCACATGGGCGATCCAATAAGCCTTGGTCATGTGTCCTCCGGAATGCGGATGCGGCCCTGGGCCACGGGAACGGCACGGCCCGACACGCAGACCTGCGCCAGCGCGCCGCCCCTGACGGTGATGCGCAGGCCCAGCTGGGACGGGCGCCCCATCTCGACCCCCTGGCCCAGGGACAGGCGCGTCTCTCCCTCGGGCAGGACGCCTGCGGCCAGCAGGGGGGCGGCCAGGGTCGCGGTGGCCGATCCGGTGGCGGGGTCCTCGGGGACGCCGCTGCCGGGGGCGAACATGCGCGCGCGAAACCCTGCGCCGTCGGGGGCATAGGCATAGACCTTGCCGACCCGTGCCGTCAGCGCCTCGAATGCGGCCCCGGCCGGGCGGGCATCCGCCAGGGCCTGCGCGTCGCGCAGCGGCAAGAAGATGAATGCCGGACCCGCATGGGCCACGACCGGGCGGTGCGTGTCGAAACCCACCTGATCCGCGCCGAGGCCCAGGCCCGCCGCCGCCAGGTCAGCGGCAACCGCATCGCCCAGCTGCGGCAGCACGGGGGCCGCGAATTCGGCCAGACCGTTGCGGATGGTCACGGGGACCGGCCCGGCCTCCTCCTCCAGCACCAGATCGCCGTCGCCCGCCGACAGGTGCAGCGCGCAGCCGATGGTAGGGTGACCCGCGAAGGGGATCTCTGCCAGCGGCAGGAAGATGCGGACGCGGGCGCGGTGCGCGGGATCGCGCGGGGCCATGACGAAGATCGTCTCGGACAGGTTGAACTGGCGGGCGATGGTCTGCATCTGCCGCGTGCTCAGCGCATCGGCCCCCATGACCACGGCCAGCGGATTGCCCGCAAAGGGCCGGTCGGTGAAGACGTCATAGACATGATATTCCAGCATCATCGCCCCGGTTCAGTATTTTTGCGGAACATACAGCTCGCGGGGGACCGCGTCGCGCTCATAATCGGGGTTGAAGACGCGGTCGGGCAGGGTGATCTGTTCGTGGTCCACGTCGCCATAGGGGATCAGGCCCAGCAGGTGGTCGATGCAGTTCAGCCGTGCGCGCTTCTTGTCATTGCCGGGCACGATGTACCAGGGCGCCTCGGGGATGTTCGTGCGTTCGAACATGTCCTCCTTGGCCTTGGTATAGGCCTCCCACCGGACGCGGGACTGCAGGTCCATGGGCGACAGCTTCCACTGCTTCAGGGGGTCGTGGATGCGCATCTGGAACCGCATCTGCTGCTCCTCGTCCGTGATCGAGAACCAGTACTTGACCAGCCGGATGCCCGACCGGACCAGCATGCGTTCGAATTCGGGCACGTCCTGGAAGAACTGTTCGACCTGATCCTCGGTGGCAAAGCCCATGACGCGTTCGACGCCCGCACGGTTGTACCAGCTGCGGTCGAACAGCACGATCTCTCCGCCCGCCGGCAGGTGGGGGACATAGCGCTGGAAATACCATTGCGTCTTCTCCCGGTCGGACGGGGCGGGCAGGGCGACGACGCGGGCCACGCGCGGGTTCAGCCGCTGCGTGATGCGCTTGATGGCGCCGCCCTTGCCGGCGCTGTCGCGCCCCTCGAACAGGACCACGACGCGTTCGTTGTTGTGGCTGACCCAGTCCTGAAGGCGGATCAGTTCGGATTGAAGGCGCAGCAGTTCGCGGAAATACAGCTTGCGGTCCATCTGGTCGGGATGGTGGCTGCGATAGATGCGCCGGATCTCGGCCGACAGGGCGGCGTCCTCCATCTCCAGCTCGATATCTTCGTCCAGGGTCTCCTGCAGCTCTGCCTGCAGCCAGTCCTTGTAGTCGTTCATCTGCGTCTCCGGTGGCTTTGCTGCGGTCTAGGGACGGAATGTGACGATAGGGTGTCAGCGCATGAACTGGCGCGCGCAATCCGGCGTGACCGCCAGCACCAGACTGCCGTCGCGCAGCCCGTCGACCGTGCCGCACCAGGCGCCCTGCACAGTGAACAGGCTTTTCGTGCCCCGCGCCGGGCGATAGGCGATGCGCCGGCCCTGGGTGTCGAACAGGTTCAGCACCCCGACCGCGTTCGGCGCGTAATAGCCCACCACCGACCCGTCCGAGGTGAAGATCACTCGCCCCTCGTTCACGCGGTCGGTGGGGCGGTTGCCCGGTGCGGTCGGCGCGTTCGCGGTGTTTCCGGCCGAGTTCCAGGCCGCATGGGGCGCATTGCCCGGCCGCGCGGGGCTGTTGGCGGGGTTCCCGGGCCCCAGGTCGAACGGCAGCTGCGTGCGGTCCAGCACCATCAGCGGCGCGTCGGCCAAAGCCGCGGGGGCGGCCAGCATCGTCAGGAACAGAGCAAGTCGCATCATCGGGGGCATCCTTTTCGCAGGCCCATCATGGCCAAACCCCGCGCCCTGCGCCAGAGGTTGCGCGGCCCGCCCCTGCGGCCTAAGGCGTGACGGGCGGCACCCTGCGCCGCCAGCCGCGAAAGGGCAGACCATGGCCGATGACGACTATGTCTATGACGAGGCCACGGGCGAATGGCGCCCCGCCGCCGAGGTCGCGGCCGAGGCCGCCGCCGCCGGCATCGTGCGCGACAGCGCGGGCACGCCGCTGGCCGACGGCGACCAGGTGGTCGTCATCAAGGACCTGAAGGTCAAGGGCAGCAGCACCGTGATCAAGCAGGGCACCGTGATCCGCGGCATCCGCCTGACCGACGACCCGGCAGAGGTCGACTGTCGCCACGACGGCATCAGGGGCCTGGTCCTGCGCACGGAATTCCTGCGCAAGCGCTAGCCGGTCAGGGCCTGCCCGACGCGGGCGAACTCGTCCCGGCTGCCGGGAATGCCAAGCCGCAGCCAGCGGTCCGAATAGGGAAAGCGCCGGGTCCAGACATGTGCGCGGGCCAGCGTGTCCTGGGCCGCCTGCGCGTCCGGCGTGTCGTACAGACGGAACAGATGCGTCCCGCCCAGGGGCCGCCAGCCCGCGCGCGCGGCCAGCCGGTCCAGGTTCAGCGCGGCCTCGGCGTGATAGGTCACGGTGTCGTCGGCCCAGGCACGGTCGGCCATGGCGGCGGTCGCGATCTCCAGCGCGGGGCCGCTGACGGACCAGGGGCCCGCGGCCTCGCGCAGCGGCGACAGCAGGTTAGGCGCGGCCAGCGCAAAGCCAAGCCGCAGCCCGGCCAGACCCCAGAACTTGCCAAAGCTGCGCAGCACCACCGCATTGGCGGGCAGGGACCGGGCCAGCGACAGGTCGGGGCGCGCATCCGCGAAACTTTCGTCGACGACCAACAGGCCGACCCGCCGTGCCAGCGCGGCCAGGACCAGGGGCGACCATTCCCGCCCGTCGGGGTTGTTGGGGTTCACGACGACGGCCAGGTCGGCGCCATCCATCCTGTCCAGGTCGGGGGCGGGGGTGACGCGCCAGCTCGCGGCGGTCAGGCTGGCCGCATGTTCGTTGTAGCTGGGCGTCAGCACCGCGGCATGGCCCGCGGGCCGCAGGCGCGGCACCAGCTGGATCGCGGCAGTGGCCCCCGCCATCGGCAGGACATGGTCGTCCGCGCAGCCGAACCATTCTGCGGCGACGCGGATCAGCGCCCGTTCCGCCCTGGCCATCGGCAGCGCGTGAAAGGCCGTGTCCGACAGGGGCTGGACCGGCCAGGGCCTGCGGTTGATGCCGGTCGACAGGTCGATCCAGTCGCCCGTGCCGAACCGTGCCTGCGCTGCATCCAGATTGCCGCCGTGATCGCGTGCCATGCCGCCCCCTTGGTCCTGTCGGCCCCTGCTAGGACACCACCGCGGCGGGGGCAATTCGGACTTTACACCAGTGGTAAAGCCGACCACGATATGTTGTAAGCGCCATGGCCGCCGACCCTCGGTGTTGTGTGGCCACCCAAGGACCACCGCGGCGCAAGACCGCAGCCACAGGCAGACCATGACGCAGATCGATTCCTCCATGCGCATCGACGACATCCACCCGATCGACATCGTCGAGGCCGTGGCCACGCATCACGCCTGGGAATTCGACCGCCTGGCCGAGGATCAGATCGTCATGGATGTGGACGGCCAGTGGCGCCGCTATGCGCTGACCCTGGCATGGTCGCCCCGCGACGCGGTCCTGCGGCTGATCTGCAGCTTTGACATGGACCCGCCGGCGGACCGCATGCCGGCCATCTATCAGACGATCAACCTGGCCAACGACCGGGTCTGGGACGGGGCCTTCACCTTCTGCGCGCCGCAGCGGCAGATGGTCTGGCGGTACGGGCTGGTGCTGGCGGGGGACGCGATCGCGCTGCCGGGACAGGTGGACCGGATGATCGGCACCGCCCTGGCTGCGTGCGAGCGGTTCTATCCTTCGTTCCAGTTGGCCGGATGGGGCGGCACCTCGCCCGCCGCGGCGCTGGAGATTGCCTTGGGCGAAACCTACGGACGGGCCTGACATGAACGATTTCGACGACATCAACGCGCGTGGACTGGTACTGGTCGGATGCGGCCGCATGGGCGGGGCGATGCTGCAGGGGTGGCTGGCGCGCGGGCTGGACGCGGGCGCGGTCACGGTCATCGACCCGAACCTGGCACCCGAATGGCAGGACCGCGGGTTGCGCGTGAATGCGGACCTGCCGTCTGATCCGGCCGTGGTCGTGCTGGCGGTCAAGCCGCAGATGATGGGCGGCGCGCTGGCCGCGATGCCGGACCTGTCGGGCAGCCTGGTGATATCGGTCGCGGCGGGCACCACCATCGCGACCTTCGAGGCGGCCTTTCCCGGCGCACCCGTGATCCGGGTGATGCCCAACACGCCCGCGGCCATCGGTCAGGGCATTTCCGCGATGATCGGCAACGGTGCCGCAACGCCCGCGCACCTGGACCTGGCCGAGGCGCTGATGCGCGCCGTGGGCCGCGTCGTCCGGCTGGAGCATGAGGGCCAGATGGACGCCGTCACCGGCCTGTCGGGCAGCGGCCCGGCCTATGTGTTCCACCTGATCGAGGCGATGGCCGCCGCGGGCGCGGCGCAGGGCCTTTCGCCCGCGCTGTCGCTCGAACTGGCGCGCATGACCGTGGCCGGCGCCGGTGCGCTGGCCGTCCATGCGGACGAGGACCCGGCCGTGCTGCGCCGCAACGTGACCTCTCCCAACGGGACGACCGCGGCGGGGCTGGCGGTGCTGATGGACGACGATGCGGGCCTGACGCCACTGATGGTCCGCACCGTGGCGGCCGCGACCGAACGCGGGCGGGAACTGGGTCGCGGATGATCACCTTTGACGATTTCCTGAAGGTTGACATCCGCGTCGGCACCATCACCCGCGCCGAACCCTTCCCCGAGGCGCGCAAGCCCGCGATCAAGCTGTGGCTGGACCTGGGCGATCTGGGAGAGCGCAAGTCCTCGGCCCAGATCACCCGTCATTACGACCCCCAGACGCTGGTCGGCACGCAGGTGCTGTGCGTCGTGAACTTTCAGCCCCGCCAGATCGGCCCCGTCATGTCCGAGGTGCTGGTCCTGGGCGTGCCCGACCCCGACGGAGAGGTCGTGCTGATCCGCCCCGACCTGACCGTCCCCAACGGAGGCCGCCTGTATTGAAGGTTCTTGTCACCCGCCCGATGACCGACCGCGCCACCGCCGCCATCCGCGCGGCCTGCGACGCGACATTCCGCGACAACACGCCCCTGACCCTCGATCAGGCGGGCCAGGCGATGCGCGATTATGACGCGATCATCCCGACGCTTGGCGACGCCTTCGGGGCCGAGGCCTTCCAGGGCGATCTGCGCTGCAGGCTGCTGGCCAATTTCGGCGCGGGGTTCAACCATATCGACATCGCCGCGGCCCGCGCCGCCGGTGTGGCGGTCACGAACACGCCCGACGTGGTGACCGACGCTACCGCCGACATTGCGCTGACGCTGATGCTGATGGTGCTGCGCCGCGCGTCCGAGGGCGAACGCCTGCTGCGCGCAGGCGGCTGGACCGGGTGGAACCCCACGCAGCTGCTGGGCGCGGAGATGTCGGGCCGCACCGTGGGCATCGTCGGCATGGGCCGGATCGGTCAGGCCATCGCGCGGCGCGCGCATCTGGGCTTCGGGATGGAGGTCGTGTTCTTCAACCGCTCGACCGTCGCGGGGCTGGACTTTCCGGCCCGCCAGATCGGCGATCTGCGCGCCATGCTGGCGGCCTCCGACGTGGCGGTGATCGCCGTGCCGGGGGGTGCGGCCACGCGCGGCCTGATCGGCGTGGCCGAACTGGAGGCCCTGGGCCCCCAAGGCGTGCTGGTCAACATCGCCCGCGGCGACGTGGTGGACGAGGACGCCTTGATCGCAGCCCTGGTGGACGGCCGCATCGCGGGCGCAGGCCTGGACGTCTATGCGCAAGAGCCTCATGTGCCCCAGGCCCTGCTGGATGCCCCCAATGCCACGCTGCTGCCGCATCTGGGAACGGCCACCGACGACACGCGCACCCGCATGGGCCTGCGCGCGCTGGCGAACCTGCAGGCCCATATCGACGGCGGCGTGCCGCCCGACCTTGTCCGCTAGGAACCTGCCACGGCTGCGGGCGTTATTCCGGCATATGAACGTCTGAAAAGGAGGCGGAAATGAACTGGGATATCATCGAAGGCAAATGGAAGCAGCTGAAAGGCGCGACCAAGGTCAAATGGGGCGAACTGACCGACGACGAGCTGGATCAGATCGACGGCAACAAGGACAAGCTGGCCGGCAAGCTGCAGGAAAAATACGGCTGGACCAAGGACCAGGCCGACCGCGAGATCGACGATTACTATCGCGACAAGTGATCGCGCTGCCGCAACGGTTGATCAGAGGCGTCCCATCCGGGGCGCCCCTTTCCACATCCGCTTGATCGTTTGTCCGCGGTAGGGCACCACGGGGGCGAACCGACCGGAGCGTCGCATGTATTACGCCTATTCCATCGAGAACGGTCGCCTGGTGCGCCTTGCCGCAGAACGCGATGTCGCGGACGCGGCATGGATCGACCTGATCCAGCCGAACGACGCCGAGATCGCGCAGCTGCGCGTGCTTGGCGTGCCTGTTCCCAGCCTGGCCGAGATGGAGGAGATCGAGCTGTCCAACCGCCTCTATCGCGAGGACGGGCTGGACTACATGACCGCGATGCTGCCGGGAGAGCGCGCCGGGGGTGACCGGATCTCGATGCCGGTGACGTTCATCCTGTCGACGGACCGGCTGGTGACGGTGCGCCACCATTCGCCGCGGCCGTTCCTGACCTATCCCGAACGCGCCGAACGCTCGACCTTGGGCTGCGGCACGCCCGACCGCCTGTTCCTGGGCCTTGTCGAGGAGATCATCGCCCGGCTGGCCGACATCCTGGAAGGGGCGGGCCGCACGCTGGACCAGACCACCGCCGCGGTGTTCGAACGCCGCGCGGTCGCCGCGGCCTCGGACCGGTTGCAGGCCGCACTGCAAGATGTCGGACGCGAGGCCGAGACGATGGCACGCGTCCGCCTGGCGCTGCTGACGGTCGAGCGGATGCAGGCGTTCTATACCGCCACGCTGGAGGACCGCCCCGAGGAGGGCCGCCTGCGCGCCGCCACCCGTGCCCAGATGCGCGACATCCAGGCGCTGGAGGTGCATGCCGATTTTCTGGGCGGGCGGGTCAGCCTGGCGGTGGACACCACGCTTGGCCTGATCAACCTGCAACAGAACAACACGGTCCGCATCCTGTCGGTCGTCGCGGCGTTGTTCCTGCCGCCGACGCTGATCGCCAGCGTCTATGGGATGAACTTCACGAACATGCCAGAACTGGACGAACCCTGGGGCTATGCCTTCGCCCTGATCCTGATGGGCGGGACGACCCTGGGGACGTGGCTGTTCCTGCGTTGGAAGGGCTGGATCTAAAGATCGTCCAGCAGGTCTAGCATCTCGGGGGGCATCTGGCCCTCGGAGAGGGTGATGGCGTGCGGGCCGGTCGCGTCCGTCACGGTGATCGCATAGCGCATCCGATCCGGGCAGCCGGGACAGGGGGTGGCCGCCATGTCGGCCAACGCCTTGGGGTGGAAGGCCGCGCACAGTTCCTGCGCCCGGGGTTCGGGTTGGGCGTCGGTGTCGATGCGGCGCGAGGTGGCGGCAGTGATACCGCCAAAGCCGCCATGGCTGCGGATCTCTATGATCATGCGGTCCTCCGGTCCGCGGATCATAGGATCAGACCGCGATTCCCACAAGTTTCCACGCGCGCCGCAGCAGCAGCGCCTGTTGGCTGCCCGCGCCCGCCAGTGCCGCCGCGCTGCGCAGGGTCTGGTCGGCAAAGTCGGAAAAGCTGGCCATCGGGTTGTTCAGGTCCTGCAGCGTCCGGTACCAGATGCGGCCCGGCAGCTCCCACGCGTTGCCGCCCAGATAGCTGCAGAACAGGTAGAAGGCGTGGTTCGGAATGCCCGAATTGATGTGCACGCCGCCATTGTCGTCGGTCGTGGTGTTGAACTGATCCATGTGCCAGGGCTGGGGGTCGGTGCCCAGCAGGTCGTCGGCATAGGCCGTGCCCGGTGCCTTCATGCTGCGCAGCGCCACGCCGTTGATGCCCGCGCCCAGGATGCCGCGCCCGATCAGCCAGTCGGCCTGATGCGCGGTCTGGCCAAGCACGCGCTGTTCGGCCAGCGCGCCGAAGACGTCGGCCACATGTTCGTTCAGCGCACCGGACTGGTTCTCGTAGATCAGCCCGCCGGAATGCTGGATGACACCATGGGTCATCTCATGCGCGATGACCGACAGCTGCAGGAAGGTCCGGAAGATCTTGCCGTCGCCCGTGCCATAGGCCATCTGCTGCCCGTCCCAGAAGGCGTTGTTGTAGTTGCGGCGGTGCTGGACCGTCGCCACCAGCGGCATGCCGCGTCCGTCCAGCGAATTGCGGCCGTATTCCTCGGCGAACATCGCGAAGACCTGGCCGGCGCTGTCATAGGCCAGGTCGGCATCCGCGATGCCGGACGGCGCGTCGCCTTCGGCCCGGACCAGGCGGCCGGGAAGGGCGGCGCGGAATTCGCCGTCATGGATGCGGCGGTCGGGGCAGCACAGCTCGGGATCGGGGACGATGCCCTGCAGCGCGGGCGGCAGGCTGGCCCAGGCCGCGCGCTCCTCGCGCAGCTGTTCGTCATGGCGCAGCAGCGTGCGCGCCATGTCCGCCGTCGCGGGGTCACCCCGCAGCGCCAGCACCCGCAGCATATAGGGCGGCACGATGCAGGCGATGGGATTGTGGTGAGAGCAGCCGAACGACAGGCACATGGGGCGACCTTTCCGCGTTGGTTCACCCCAAGGTAGCACGGAACGCCCGACCCGCAAGGGTCGGATGTTCACGTTTCATTCTAGTCAGTCCATGCGCTTGCCGCTGACCTTGTCAAACAGGTGCAGCCCGCCGGGGCGATAGGACAGGCGCATGTGATCGGACAGGGGGGCATCGGACGGCAGGGTGATGGTGATGCGGGCATCGCCGGTCTTGCCGTGGACCAGCCGCTGCGCGCCCAGTTCCTCGACCGCCAGCACCGACATCTCGATCGGGCCGTCGGCGGTGACGCTCAGATCCTCGGGGCGGATGCCCACATGGCCCGCATGCCCGGTTCCGGGCAGGTGCGGGACGGCGCTGGCCTCGATCAGGTTCATGGCCGGACTGCCGATGAAGCTGGCGACGAAGGCCGATGCCGGGCGGCGATAGACCTCCAGTGGCGTGCCGATCTGTTCGATCTGCCCGCCGTTCAGCACCACCAGCCGGTCGGCCAGCGTCATCGCCTCCAACTGGTCGTGGGTCACATAGATCGAGGTCGTGCGCAGGCGCTTCTGCAGCTCCTTGATCTCAAGGCGCATGGCGACGCGCAGTTTCGCGTCCAGGTTCGACAGCGGCTCGTCGAAGAGAAACGCGGCCGGTTCGCGCACGATGGCGCGGCCCATGGCGACGCGCTGACGCTGGCCGCCCGAAAGGGCGCGCGGCTTGCGGTCCAGGAACGGGCCGATCTGCAGGATGTCCGAGGCGATTCCCACGCGCCGCTCGATCTCGGCCTTGGGGGTGCCGCGGTTCTTCAGGCCGTATGCCAGGTTCTGGCGCACCGACATGTGCGGGTACAGGGCATAGTTCTGGAACACCATGGCGATGTCGCGATCGGCGGGCTCGATCTCGTTGACCACGCGGTCGCCGATGCGGACCTCGCCCTCGGTGATGCTCTCCAGCCCCGCGACCATGCGCAGCAGGGTGGATTTTCCGCAGCCCGACGGGCCGACCAGGACCAGGAATTCGCCATCCGCGATGTCGATATTGACGCCGCCCACGGCGCGGGCGCCGCCGGCATAGACCTTGCCGACATTGTTGAGGGTGATGGATGCCATCTTATTTCTCCGTCTCGACAAGACCTTTGACGAACAGGCGCTGCATGGCGACCACCACGATCACGGGTGGGATCATCGCCAGCATCGCGGTCGCCATGACCAGGTGCCATTGCGGCAGACCGTCCACGGCATCCGCCATGCGCTTGATCCCCGCAACGATGGTGTAATAATCCGAACTGGTCGTGATCAGCAGCGGCCAGAGATACTGGTTCCAGCCATAGATGAACAGGATCACGAACAGGGCTGCGATATTGGTGCGCGACAAAGGCAGCAGGATGTCGCGAAAGAACTTCATGGGCCCGGCGCCGTCGATGCGGGCGGCCTCGGTCAGCTCGTCCGGGATGGTCAGGAAGACCTGGCGAAACAGGAACGTGGCCGTGGCCGACGCGATCAGCGGGATCGACAGGCCGGCATAGCTGTTCAGCATGCCCAGATCGGCGACCACCTGGAAGGTGGGCACGATGCGCACCTCGACCGGCAGCATCAGCGTGATGAAGATGCACCAGAAGGCCAGGCCGCGCAGCGGAAAGCGGAAATAGACCACCGCGAAGGCCGACAGGACCGAGATGACTATCTTGCCGATGGCGATGGCCAGCGCCATGATCAGGCTGTTCAACATCATCACGCCGACCGGGGGCGTGCCGCTGGTGGACACGCCCGCGCCCAGCATCTGGCTGTAGTTCTGGATCATCTGGTCGCCCGGCCACATCGGGATGGTGCCCGACATGAAGGCGGTCGCGCTGTGGGTCGAGGCCACGAAGGCCACCCAGACCGGCAGCGCCACGACGCAGACGCCCAGGATCAGCGTCAGGTGGGCGGCCAGGTTCAGGAAGGGACGGTTCTCGATCATCAGTAGGCCACCTTCTTCTCAACGAACCGGAACTGGATCACCGTCAGCACCAGGACCAGCGCCATCAGGACCACCGACTGCGCGGCGGACGAGCCCAGGTTCTGCCCGACGAAGCCGTCGAAATAGACCTTGTAGACCATGATGTTGGTGGCCTGTGCCGGGCCGCCCTCGGTCGTGGCGTCGATCACGCCGAACGTGTCGAACATCGCATAGACGATGTTGACCACCAGCAGGAAGAACGTCGTCGGCGACAGCAGCGGAAAGGTGATGTCGAAGAACCGCCGCACCGGACCCGCCCCGTCGATGGCCGCGGCCTCGCGCAGGCTGGCCGGGATCGCCTGCAGCCCTGCCAGGAAGAACAGGAAGTTGTAGCTGATCTGTTTCCACGCGCTGGCGATGACGACCAGCGTCATGGCGTCGCCCTTGTCCTGGATGTGGTTCCAGTCATAGCCCAAGCCCCCCAGCAGATAGGGCATGATGCCGATGGTCGGGTTGAAGATGAACCACCACAGGATGCCCGCGACCGCAGGCGCCACCGCATAGGGCCAGACCAGCAGCGTCGTATAGACACGCGTGCTGCGGATCATCCGGTCCACCGCGATCGCCAGCAGCAGCGACAGCCCCATCGACAGCACCGTGACCGAGATGGCGAAGACCGCTGTCACCTGCAGACTGTTGAGATATTCGGGGCTGCCCCACAGGCGGGCGAAATTCTCCAGCCCTACAAAGGTCGTCCGGGTGCCGAAGGCATCCTCGCGCAGAAAGCTTTGACGGATGGCCTGACCGGCGGGCCACAGGAAAAAGATGAAGGTGATGATCAGCTGGGGGGCCAGCAGCAACCATGGCAGCAGCTGGTTTCGGAAAATGGTGCGCTTCATCGCGGGACCTTGGGCGAAAACGGGAAAAGACCGGGGCCGCGCGTGATGCGCGGCCCCGGCCGAATGGGGTGGGGCGGTTACTGGTTCTGCGCCTGGAACTCTTCCAGCAGCGCGTCGCCGCGGCTGACGACCGCGTCCAGCGCGCCCTGCGCGTCCTTGTCGCCCGACAGCAGCTGCTCGAACTCCTCGTCGATGATGCCGCGGATCTGGACATAGCTGCCAAAGCGCAGACCCTTGGAGTTCTCGGTCGGCTCGTTCAGGGTGATCTGGTTGATGCCGGTGTCGGCGCCGGGGTTCTCGGCATAATAGCCGGCCATCTGCTCACGCGCGGCGGCGGTGATGGGCAGGTAGCCGGTGAAGGACGCCCAATCGGCCTGCACCTCGGGCTGGGTCAGGTATTCCAGGAATGCGGCGGTGGCCGCATATTCCTCGTCCGTCTTGCCCGACAGCACCCACAGCGAGGCGCCCCCGATGATCGAGTTCTGCGGCGCGCCCTCGACGTCGTCGTAATAGGGCAGCATGCCATAGCCGACCTCGTACGCGGTCGAGTTGGCGATGACGCCGGCACGGCTGCCCGAGCTGCCCATCAGCATCGCGCATTCCTGCGAGTACAGCATCGGCCCCGCATTGTCGGCGCCCACCGGGCCACCGTACTTGAAGATGCCCTCGTCGGACCAGCGCTTGAGGTTCTCCCAGTGCTTGACCTGAACGGCCCCGTTCAGCGACAGGCGCGCATCAAGGCCACCCATGCCGTTCTCCAGCGTGCCGATCGGCTGGTTGTGCCAGGCCGACAGGTTCTCGGTCTGGATCCAGCTGATCCATTGCGTGGTGAAACCGCAGGTCGCGGCGCCCGATTCCATGATCTGCTTGCTGAACTGCTCCAGCTCGGCCCAGGTCTTGGGAGGAGTGTTCGGGTCCAGGCCCGCCTTCTCGAACACGGTCTTGTTGTAGTACAGGATCGGGGTCGAGCTGTTGAAGGGCATCGACAGCATGTTGCCGTCGGAATCGGTGTAATAGCCGACGACGGCCGGCAGGAACGCCGCCTGGTCGAAGGCCTGGCCGTGCTGCTCCATCAGTTCGTGGACCGGGACGATGGCGCCTTGGGCGGCCATCATGGTGCCGGTGCCGACCTCGAACACCTGGACGATGGCGGGCTGCTGGTTCGCGCGGAACGCGGCGATCGCGGCGGTCATCGTCTCGGGGTAGGTGCCCTTGTAGGCGGGGGTGACGGTGTATTCGTCCTGGCTGTCGTTGAAGCCTTGGGCGATCTCCTCCAGCTTCGCGCCCAGCTCGCCGCCCATGGCGTGCCACCATTCGATGTTCGTTTCTGCCTGCGCGGCAGTCAGCGACGCCACCAGCGCCACCGCGGATGCGGTTCCGTATCGGATCATGTTGTCTTCCCTCCCTTACAGAGTTGCGATGCTGACCCCGCCTATCGGCGGTTCACGACAGCATCGCAACGCTCATGTGACAGTCTTGTGACGTCGGGAGGTTTGGGTCAACGGGTTTCGTTGGCGTTCGGTTTTTTACGAAGTTGCGCGAATGCCCCCATCACCGCGCCGATGATCGGGTTGATGACCTTGGTCGCCACCGGCAGCAGGGCCAGTCCCAGGATCAGGCCGATGACGCCGTCGCAGAAGGCGGTGACGACCCATGCGACCACGCCGGGGGCGGCGGGCACGGCGGCGGCGGCGGCCTCGGCCCAGTCATGGATCAGGTGATAGGGCGCGCCCCAGCCCAGTTGCTCCAGGCCGTGCACGATGATCTGCCCGCCGACCCAGATCATCGCGGCGGTGCCGACCACGGTCAGCGTCTTCATGAAGCCGGGCATGACCTTGACGATGCCGCGGCCCAGGGCGGCGACGGCGCCGGTGCGGCGCTGTGCCAGGTGCACCCCGACATCGTCGGCCTTCACCACCAGCGCCACGAACCCATAGACCGCGACGGTGATCGCCACGGCGACCAGCGCAAGGATGACGGCCTTCATCAGCAGGCTGTCGTCGGTCGGGATGGTGGACAGGGCGATTGTCATGATCTCGGCCGACAGGATGAAGTCGGTCTTGATGGCGCCTGCGACGCGGGCCTCCTCCAGCGCGGCACCGTCGGTGTCGGGATGGGTGTGCTTTTCGCTGTCATGGGTGTCGGTCTTGTGGAACAGGTGCGCGACCTTGTGCGCGCCCTCGTAGCACAGATAGGCGCCGCCCAGCATCAGCAGGGGCGGAATGGCCCAAGGCGCAAAGGCCGACAGCAGCAGCGCGACCGGCAGCAGGATCACCAGCTTGTTGAACAGCGATCCGCGGGCGATCTTCCAGACGATGGGGATCTCGCGGCTGGCGTCGAAGCCGTGGACGTATTTCGGCGTCACCGCCGCGTCGTCGATGACCGCGCCCGCGGCCTTGGCGCCCGCCTTGGCCGCCTGGCCCGCCACGTCGTCGATCGATGCCGCCGCCACCTTTGAAATTGCCGCTACGTCGTCAAGAAGCGCGATCAACCCGCTCATGCAGTGTCCCTTCGGAAATTGGCCCGATGCGGCGCCGTGCCGCAGCCCATCAGCACCCGGCAACGCGCGTCGAGGCAAGCGGTTTCACCATCACCCACGGATCGGCATGCAAAAAGGCCCGCGCAGAGGGGACTGCGCGGGCCATGACCTGCCTGTCGGGGGACGGCAGGTCCTGCGGGGCGTCTTAGGACGCCGGCAGCAGCACGGTGTCGATCGAGTGGATCACGCCGTTCGACTGGTCCACGTCGGGGATCAGCACGGTGGCGACGTTGCCGTTCTCGTCGGTGATCTGCAGGGCGTTGTCGCTGGTGCGGATGCTGGCGGTCAGCGAGCAGCCACCCACGGTCTCCAGCGCGGCCGAACCGCCGCCCTGCTGGATCATGCGGCCCACGGCGGACGACATCGCCTCGGTCGGGACGACGTGGCATGTCAGGATGGTCTGCAGGGTCTGCAGGCTCTCGGGCTTCAGCAGGTCCTCGACGGTGCCGTCGGGCAGCTTTTCGAAGGCCGCGTTGGTGGGGGCGAAGACGGTGAAGGGGCCGGGGCCCGACAGCGTCTCGACCAGGCCTGCGGCCTGCACGGCGGCGACCAGCGTGGTGTGGTCGGCCGAGTTCACGGCGTTTTCGACGATGTTGCGGTTCGGGAACATCTCGGCGCCGCCCACCATGGTGTTCTGGGCAAAGGCCGGTGCGCCAAGCGCGATGGTGGCAGCGATGATCGAAGCGCCGACTTTGGTAAAGCGGGTGGTCATGGACTTCCTCCGGTTTTGGTTCTGGGCGGCATTTCTGCGCCCGACAGTCCCAAACACGCGGCAGGCGCGGGTTAGTTGCGCAACCCCCCGGTCAATCCGCGATCACAAGGACGTGAGCGGCGCGATGGCCACGACCGGCCCGGTCGCCTGGCCGGTCGGCGATCCGCCCGCCGGTTCGTCCGACAGCGCGATCTGGATGTCGGCCGAGGGGTCCAGCCCGTCCGGCAGTGTCATGCGCAGGGTGCCGTCGCGCGGGACCAGCCCGATCGATACCGGGGCCGAGCCGTCGGGTTTCACCCACCAGATCTCCCAGTCGCGGTCATCGGGGGCGGTGCCGCTTTCCAGCGCGATCTCCATGTCGCGCCCGTTGATGCGAGCAGCGACGCGCAGGGCCTGATCCTGGGTCGCAAGCTGTGCCTGATAGGCGGGCGCCGCGGGCTGCTGCAGCCCGGGCAGCCACAGGAATGCGGCGGTCGCGGCAACGACCAGCAATCCGGCCAGCGCGCCCATCGGACCGCGCCACCAGGCCCGCCGTTCGGTCGGGTCGTTGGCCAGGGGCGGGGTGACGTGGCCCAACCGTTCGCGGATCGCTTGGCGAGCGCGGGCAGGGGCCATGACCGGGGTCAGCGCCTCGGCGATGCCGGCCATGCGTTCGTACCAGTCGTGGACGATGCGGGCGAAATCCGGGTCGGTGGACATGCGGGCCGTCGCGGCGGCGGCCTCGGGTCCGTCCAAGAGGCCAAGCGCCAGCTCGGCCGCCAGCGCCTGGTCTTCCTGGGACGGGGTCAGCGGGGCGTCGTCGGTCATTGGCTTACGCAATCCTTCAGTCGCAGCAGGCTGCGGCGCAGCCAGCTGCGCACGGTGTTGATGGGCAGCCCCTCGCGCGCGGCCAGGTCGGCATAGCTGACCCCCTCGAGGTAGACGGCACGCACGGCGCCCGCCTGCGCCTCGGCCAGCCTGGCCAGGCAGTCGTCCAGCATGCGGCGTTCCTGGGCCATGATCGTCGCCGATTCGGGACCCGGCGCGCTGCAGGCGACGAAGGCCGCGGCATCTTCGGGCGCGGTCACCGGTCGTGATCCGCGGGCGCGCAGCCTGTCGATGGACCGGTTGCGGGCGATGGTGATCAGCCAGGTCATCGGCGACAGCCCGTTCGAGGCATAGCGCGCGGCGCTTTGCCACACGCGGATATAGACCTCCTGCAGGGTCTCCTCGGCCTCGGGGCGGTCCTTGAGAACGGACAGGCACACGGCGTGCAGCTTGGCCGATGTCGCGTCGTACAGGCGGTCAAAGGCGTCGCGATCACCCATGGCGGTACGGGCGATCAGGGTTTCCAGTTCGGAACGGCGTGCGTCTGTCAAAACCGGGGCATCCTTCCAAGGGTTGTGGGCACCTTATGAAGCACACCCTCGCGCGTCAACGCGCGCACGGGGTGGCGGCCGCCCGCGCCGTGCCTTGCACCCGTTGCTCGAATGCGCGATCAATGCGCCGATGTGATGGAAAGGGCTAGGGCCGATGCTGGACATGAACGCGAAACCCACCGAAGAGATCGACCTGCGCGAGGTGTTCGGTCTGGACAGCGACATGAAGGTCAAGGGCTTTGCCGACCGCACGGATCGCGTCCCCGAGATCGACAGCACCTACAAGTTCGATCCCGACACGACGATGGCGATCCTGGCAGGCTTTGCCTACAACCGCCGCGTCATGGTCCAGGGCTATCACGGGACGGGCAAGTCCACCCATATCGAACAGATCGCGGCGCGCCTGAACTGGCCCTGCGTGCGCGTGAACCTGGACAGCCATGTCAGCCGGATCGACCTGATCGGCAAGGACGCGATCAAGCTGGTCGACGGCAAGCAGGTCACCGTGTTCCACGAGGGCATCCTGCCTTGGGCGCTGAGGAACCCGACCGCGATCGTCTTTGACGAATACGACGCGGGCCGCGCGGACGTGATGTTCGTGATCCAGCGCGTACTGGAGGCCGATGGCAAGCTGACGCTTCTGGACCAGAACGAGGTCATCACGCCGAACCCCTATTTCCGCCTGTTCGCCACCGCCAACACCGTGGGCCTGGGCGACACGACCGGCCTCTACCATGGCACCCAGCAGATCAACCAGGGCCAGATGGACCGCTGGTCGCTGGTCGCGACGCTGAACTATCTGCGTCACGACGCCGAGGCCGCGATCGTGCTGGCCAAGGTGCCGCATTACAACACCGAGAAGGGCCGCAAGACCATCAACCAGATGGTGACGCTGGCCGACC
The DNA here is from genome assembly GCF_000967735.1 of Paracoccus sp. S4493. Classification (NCBI taxonomy): domain Bacteria; kingdom Pseudomonadati; phylum Pseudomonadota; class Alphaproteobacteria; order Rhodobacterales; family Paracoccaceae; genus Paracoccus; species Paracoccus sp. S4493. Next base: position 42,448 of record NZ_JXYF01000022.1, on the reverse strand, counting down.
TGACGCGGACCGCCTTCATGCAGGGCGACCTGTCCACCGTCATGAGCCCGCGCACGGTCATTTCCTGGGCGCAGAACGCGCGCATCTTTGACAACGTGGGATACGCGTTCCGCCTGACCTTCCTGAACAAATGCGACGAGTTGGAGCGTCAGACCGTAGCAGAGTTCTATCAGCGCCTGTTCGACGAGGAATTGCCGGAAAGCGCAGCCGCCAAGGCGGGCTGAGGCCCGCGCGGCCAAGGGGGCCATCCGCAGATGAAGAAATCCGACAACCCCGCCGACCCGTTCAAGAAGGCCCTGACCGAGGCGACGCGCGCGCTGGCGGGCGAACACGAACTGAACGTGACCTTCAGCGCGGACCCGGCCGGGGTTGCGGGCGACACGATGCGCCTGCCGCAGATCAGCCGCCGCATGGGCCGCGACGAGGTGCTGTTGGCGCGCGGCACGGCCGACGCGCTGGCCATGCGGATGCGCCACCACGATGCGGGCACCCATGCCCGCTATTCCCCCGCTGGCCCGATGGCCCGCGAGCTGTACGAGGCGCTGGAAACCGCGCGCTGCGAGGCGCTTGGTGCGCGGGACATGCCGGGGGCGCTGTCCAACATCGACGCCAAGATCGGCGCCGAGGCCGACAAGAAGGGCTATGCCCAGATCAAGGCCCCGGCCGATGCGCCGCTGTCGGTGGCGGCGGGTTACATCCTGCGCCAGGCGGCGACCGGGCGGGCGCTGCCTGCGGGCGCGCAGCATGTCGCCGACCTGTGGCGGCCCTTTGTCGAGAGCCAGGCCTCGGGAGCGCTGGCGGACGTGAACGACGCGCTGGCGGATCAGGCCGCGTTCTCTCGGCTGTCGCGGCGGATCATCACCGACCTGGGCTATGGCGACCAGCTGGGCGAGGATCCGGATCAGCCCGAGGATGATGACAGCGACGAGAACGCCGAGCAGGACGAGGAATCCGGCGACAGCGAATCGCAGGATCAGGACGACAGCGAGGAGAGCGACGCCAGCCCCGAGCGCAGCCAGGAGCAGACCCAGGACAAGCGCCAGGCCCAGGTCGGCATGGACGACACCGCCGAGGACGAGATGGCGGACGAGGCGGAGATGCCCGATCAGGACAGCCCGCCCGACCTGCCGCCCCCGGTCAGCGAGGCCAGCCCCGATTACCGCGTCTTTGCCCAGACCTGGGACGAGGAGATCCGCGCGGAGGATCTGGCCGACATCGCCGAGCTGGAGCGCCTGCGCGCCTATCTGGACAAGCAGCTGGAGCCCCTGCGCGGGGCCGTCAGCCGCCTGGCCAACAAGCTGCAGCGCCGCCTGCAGGCCCAGCAGAACCGCAGCTGGGAGTTCGACAAGGAGGAGGGCGTCCTGGACGCCGGCCGCCTGGCCCGCGTGGTGGCAAACCCGACCATGCCGCTGTCCTTCAAGATCGAGAAGGACACCGAGTTCCGCGACACGGTCGTCACGCTGCTGATCGACAATTCCGGGTCGATGCGCGGGCGTCCGATCAGCATCGCGGCGATCTGCGCCGACGTGCTGGCCCGCACGCTGGAGCGGTGCAACGTCAAGGTCGAGATCCTGGGCTTTACCACGCGCGCCTGGAAGGGCGGGCAGTCGCGCGAGGCGTGGCTGGCCGCGGGCCGTCCGGCCCAGCCCGGCCGCCTGAACGACCTGCGCCACATCGTCTACAAGTCCGCCGACGCGCCCTGGCGCCGCGTCCGTCCCAATCTGGGGCTGATGATGAAGGAGGGGCTGCTGAAGGAGAACATCGACGGCGAGGCGCTGGAATGGGCGCACAAGCGCCTGACCCGCCGCCCCGAGGCACGCAAGATCCTGATGGTGATCTCGGATGGCGCGCCGGTCGATGACAGCACCCTGTCGGTCAACCCTGCCAACTTCCTGGAACGCCACCTGCGCGACGTGATCGCCATGGTCGAGAAGCGCCGCGCCGTCGAGCTGCTGGCGATCGGCATCGGCCATGACGTCACCCGCTATTACCAGCGGGCCGTGACGATCACCGATGCGGAGCAGTTGGCCGGGGCGATCACCGAGCAGCTGGCGGCGCTGTTCGACAGCGATCCGCGCAAGCGGGCGCGGGTGCTGGGCATGGCGTCGATCCGGCGAGGCTGATTGCGTCCCGCGACGCCGGGGGGCGCTGCCCCCCGGACCCCCCGAAGGCGTCGCTGATCCGTGACCTAGTCCCGCAGCAATCGACGGATTGTGTGGCGCAGCAGGCGATCACCCCCGGGTTGCCATCCGGCGCCGATCAGTGCCGTGCAGTCCGGTACGCGCAGGCGTGACACATCGGCGCGCGGGGGCAACGGGTGACGGCTGCCGGTGGCGTCGCGGACGATCGCCAGCAGGTCGTGATGATCCAACACAAGATCACTGCAATTGACAGTGGATGGCAGCACCCCCGTCGACAGAAGCAGGACCAGCGCCCGGGCGAGGTCGGCAGCGTGGACCTCGGTCGCGATGCGCGAGTCGATGGGGCGACCGGACAGGTAGTCGGCGAACAACGTCCGCCATTTATGCGCGGGGCCGGGACCATAGACGCCGGTCGCGCGGATCGCGCAGCCGGCCAGCGGCAGCGATGCCAGACACGCCTCTGCCCCGGCCTTGACCTGGCCGTAGAGCGTGGTCGGCGCGGCGGGCAGGTCGTCGGGCAGGCGCATCCCCGGCGGATGACCGTCATGCACCGCGCGCGAGGACAGGAACAGCACCCGCCCCACCCCCTGCCGCACGGCTTGATCGAACAGGGCACGCGTGCCGTCCAGGTTGGCAGCGATGAAGGCCGCGGGGTCATCACCCTCTCCGCCGCGATAGCGGCCCGGCGCGTGGGCGAAGGCACAGTGGATCAGGGCGTCATGGCCCTGCAGCGGCGCAGGGTCGCCCAACGCCCAACCATGGGCCCGGTCCAGGGGCGTGACGTCGTGGCCCGCCCGGCCCAGGGCGCGCGCGGCATAGCGACCGACGACCCCGGACGCGCCGGTCAGGGCCACGCGCATCAGACGGGCGGGCCGGGCAGGGCGTTCAGGTCGGGCAGGGGTCCGCCTGCCGCGATCTGGCGCCAGAGGTCGATCAGCGGGTGCAGACTGTCGGCCTTGGGGTGATCCTGCCACGGCTTTTCGTACTGGAAATGCAGGATGCGGATCTGGGTCCAGTCCCAAAGCTGCGGCATGTGCGTCCAGACGTATTGCAGCAGGTTATGGTGGATCGACAGCCCCTGCCAGTCGGGAAAGTACTCTTGCAGGAAGGTCTGGTCCGTGCGCCGCCAGAAGGCGCCCGGCCGGTCCAGACGGGCCATCATCGCGGCGAAGGTCGCGGGATCGGGGCGTGCGGTGAAGACGCCCGAATTCATCCGGCCGAACCCGTCCAGCCCGTCATAGACGTTGGGCGCGGCGCAGAATTCCGGGAAATCGAACAGCTTGTCGACCGGGCGCAGCACGATCGCGTCGGCGTCGATGAAGACGCAGGCGTCGTAGTCCAGCTGCCACAGCCGCAGCTTGATGAAATTGTCCAAGGGGGTATGGAAATCCGGCTTTCCGCCCTTGAGGAATGCGGCCCGTGCATGCAGCGCGTCGCGGGCGTGGGCCTGGTCGAAGGCGTCCGACGTGGGCAGCAGGTCGGCGCGGATCAGCCTGGCCCCAAGCGCCGACAGGCGGGCCTGCGCATCCGCATCGAGGCCGCGGTGCATCACCGCCAGATCGGCGGAGGTCCCGGTCAGCCTGAGGGAACGCAGGAGCGCCTCGGCGCCGGGCAGGTAGGCGGCATTGCTGACCAGGGTGACGAAGGCGCGGCGTGCTGTCGCAGGTCCGTCCGCGACTAGTCCGGGGGGGAGCGTGGGATCGGTCATCGGCGCGGGTCCTGATCGGGGCGTGTGTCGGGCCTTCATGGCAGACGGGCGCGGGGTTTGCCAAGCTGTTGCGGAACCGCCCACCCCCGGCCACGTTTCCTTGCGAGTCCAACAGGAAAGTGATCCCATGTCCCACAACCACGAGCCGGAAAAAGCCGCGCGCAACCACAAGCCCGCGATCATCGCCATCATCGTCGCGCTGGTCGTGGCGGCACTGGTGTTCTTCGTCTTCACGCCCGGCGTGGACGAGCAGGAAGACGGCATCGCTACGACCGCCCCGCCCGCCGACACGCCGATCAGCGATGCCGAGGGTCTGGGCGAGGATGTCGGCGAACCCACCACGCCCGGCGCGGATACCCCGGCCGACGCCACGACCGCCCCCACCGGCACCGCCGACCGGCCCGCAGGCGACGACGCCCCCGCCCCCGCGAACTGAGCCGCGCCCACATCCCGCATTCCCCGCGCCCGGACCCGAAATGGTCCGGGCGTTCTTCTGACGCAACCGTGACCGGCTTGGGCCGATGACATTGCCTCACGGGTTTGAGATAACGGCCACAGAATGGCGCGCAAAGCGCCGCGGGCGGTATCTTCGGACAGAAGAAGGGGCAGGCATGAAATTTCTGACAAAGCTGTTGCTGGGGTTGGCGGTGGTGACATTCGCCGTCTCCTGCGGACGGACGCCGCCGCGGGGGCAGGCGCCCGGTGGCTACCAGGTCGCGCCCGGACCCGGGGCGAACCCGCAGCTGGGCGACCGCGCGCCGCACCAGTGGCGCAACGGCGCGCCCTATGGGCATGCGGTGCACGGCATCGATATCTCGCGCTGGCAGGGGGACATCGACTGGAACCGGGTGCGCGGCGCGGGCATCAGCTTCGCCTTCATCAAGGCGACCGAGGGAGGCGATCACGCCGACCCGAACTTCCGCCGCTACTGGTACGAGGCCGCGCAGGCCCGGATCCCGCGGGGCGCCTATCATTTCTACTATTTCTGCCGATCTGGCGCCGAGAACGCCTATTGGTACATCCAGAACGTCCCGCGCGAGGCCGGATCGCTGCCGCCCGTGCTGGACATGGAATGGACCAATTCGCGCAACTGCCCCCGCCGCCCCCCGGCCGCCGAGGTCCTGCGCGAGGCCGAGGTCTTCATGCAGATCGTCGGCCGTCATTACGGCCAGCGCCCGATCATCTACACCACCGTCGATTTCTATCGCGAGAACCAGATGGGCCGCATGAACGCCGAGTTCTGGCTGCGCTCGGTCGCGGATCATCCCAGTGTCACCTATCCGGGCCAGCGCTGGACGTTCTGGCAGTATACCGGCACGGGCATCGTTCCGGGCATCCGCGGGGACACGGACATCAACGCCTTTGCGGGCTCTGCTGCGGATTGGGCGCGATGGTTGCAGGCGCGTCTGGTTCGCTAGCCCCGCGGCGCTGGCTGCAGGTCGAGTTCGCGGCGCTCTATGTCGGGGCGCCGCTGGCCATCGCACTGTTCCTGCCGCCCGATCAGCTGTTCACCGCGCTGGCGGTGTTCAGCTTGGCCGGAATGGCGCTGCTGTGGATCACCGGCGGGTTCCGCTGGCGCGTGCTGGTGCGGGGCTGGCGGCGGATGCCCTGGCAGGAGCTGGCGGGCATCGCGCTGGCGACGCTGGCGGCGGGCTGGCTGATCCTGGTCTGGATGCGCCCCGAAGCGCTGTTCTCGATCCCCCGCAACCGGCCCGAATTCCTGCTGGTCATCTGGACCTTCTATCCGATCCTGTCGGCGCTGCCGCAGGAGCTGATCTTCCGACCGCTGTTCTTTCACCGCTACGGCGCGATCCTGCCCCAGGGGCGGGCGGCCATCGCGCTGAACGCGGCCATCTTTTCGTTCGCGCATCTGATGTACTGGTCCTGGATCGTGGCGATCATGACCTTCGTGGGCGGCTGGTTCTTTGCCCGCGCCTATCTGCGGCACGGCTTTCCGGCGGCCTGGGCGCTGCACGCGGTGGCCGGGAACGTGCTGTTCGCCGCCGGCATGGGCGTCTATTTCTACAGCGGCAACGTGGTGCGGCCGTTCTGAAGGCCCGCTCTAAGAGGTTGACTTCCCGCCCGGCCCGCGCTTTGTGCGGGGGCTGAAAAACTGGGGAAAACGCTCATGCACGCCTATCGCAGCCATACCTGCGGCGACCTGAAGGCCGCCGATGCCGGAACCACCGTCCGCCTGTCGGGCTGGGTCCACCGGGTCCGCGACCACGGGGGCGTGCTGTTCGTCGACCTGCGCGACCATTACGGCATGACGCAGGTGCTGGCCGACAGCGACAGCCCGGCCTTTGCCGCGATGGACAAGCTGCGGGCAGAGACGGTCATCCGCATCGATGGCCGGGTCAAGATGCGTGACGCGTCGCTGGTTAACGCCAAGCTGCCCACCGGCGAGATCGAGGTCTATGCCACCGAGATCGAGGTGCTGGGACCCGCGGACGAACTGCCCCTGCCGGTCTTCGGCGATCAGGACTATCCCGAGGAGACGCGGCTGGCCTATCGCTTTCTGGACCTGCGCCGCGACAGCCTGCACAACAACATCATGCTGCGGTCCAAGGTGGTGCGGTCGATCCGCAACCGCATGTGGGACCAGCACTTCACCGAGTTCCAGACGCCGATCATCACCGCCAGCAGCCCCGAGGGCGCGCGCGACTTCCTGGTGCCATCGCGGCTGCATCCGGGCAAGTTCTATGCCCTGCCGCAGGCGCCCCAGCAGTTCAAACAGCTGATCATGGTCGCGGGCTTCGACAAGTATTTCCAGATCGCCCCCTGCTTCCGCGACGAGGACCCGCGCGCCGACCGCAGCCCGACCGATTTCTATCAGCTGGACATGGAGATGTCCTTCGTCCGCCAGGAGGACGTCTTCGCCACCGTCCAGCCGGTCATCCAGGGCCTGTTCGAGGAGTTCGGTGGCGGCCGCCGCGTGGACGCCGACTGGCCGCTGATCCCCTATGCCGACAGCCTGCTGAAATACGGCACCGACAAGCCGGACCTCCGGAACCCGATCGAGATGCAGGTGGTCAGCGATCACTTCCGCGGGTCGGGCTTCGGCATCTTTGCCAAGCTTCTGGAACAGGAAGGCACGCAGGTCCGCGCCATTCCCGCGCCCACCGGCGGCAGCCGCAAGTTCGCCGACCGCATGAATGCCTTTGCCCAGAGCCAAGGCCTGCCGGGCATGGGCTACATCATCTGGCGCAAGGCCGAGGATGGGTCCACCGAGGCCGCCGGTCCCATCGCCAAGGCGCTTGGCGTCGAGAAGACCGAGGCGATCCGCACGCAGCTGGGCTTGGCCGAGGGTGATGCGGCCTTCTTCCTGGGCGGCCGTCCCGACCAGTTCGAGGCCGTCGCGGGCCGCGCCCGCACGGAAATCGGCCGTGAATTGGGCCTGATCGACGAAAACCAGTTCAAGTTCGCCTGGATCGTCGATTTCCCGATGTACGAGAAGACCGACGACGGCAAGATCGACTTCAGCCACAACCCCTTCAGCATGCCGCAGGGCGGGATGGAGGCGCTGAACGGCGACCCGCTGGAGGTGTTGGGATACCAGTACGACCTGGCCTGCAACGGCTATGAGCTGATCAGCGGCGCGATCCGGAACCACAAGCCCGAGATCATGTTCAAGGCGTTCGAGCTGGCCGGCTATCCGGCATCCGAGGTCGAAAAGCGGTTCGGGGGCATGGTCAAGGCGTTCCGCTATGGCGCGCCGCCGCACGGGGGCTGTGCCGCGGGCATCGACCGCATCGTGATGCTGCTGGCCGACGAGCAGAACATCCGCGAGGTCATCATGTTCCCGATGAACCAGCGCGCCGAGGACCTGATGATGGGCGCCCCGTCAGAGCCCACCAACGAGCAGATGCGTGACCTGCGTCTGCGCGCGTTGCCGAAAGAGTGACCTGACCCCGGGCGGCGGGCATGGCATGATGCTGCACAGCAGCACCAGCCGGAGCCTGTCGCCCGATGCCGTCCTATGCTGAAATCGCCGCGATCCGCCTTGGCTTTGGCCTGTCGCCGCGCCTGACACCGCCGGCCGACCCGGCGGGAATGGCGGCATCGGTTGCGGCGGCCACGCGGTTCGGCCCGCAGGCCGTGACGCTGGACAAGGTCCGCGCCTGGCAGGACAAGGGCCTTGACCTTGGCGCCGCCGCCCGCGCCGGCGATCCTGCCGCCCGCGATCGCGATGTCGCCTATCGGCGCAGGCTGGGCGGCATCTATCGTGCGGCGATCCAGAACCGTTTTGCGCGCGCAGTCGATGACCGTTCCGGCTTTGGGGAACGTCTGGTCTGGTTCTGGGCCGATCATTTCACCGTCACCGGTGGCACGGTCTATTGGAACCTGATGACCGACGCCTTTGTCCAGGATGCGATCCGTCCGCATCTGACCGGTCGGTTCGCCGACATGATGCTGGCGGCCGAAATCCATCCGGCGATGGTGCGCTATCTGGATCAGGACCGGTCGGTCGGCCCCAACTCGGCCCGCGCGCGCAGAAATCCCGACAAGCCGTTGGGATTGAACGAGAACCTGGCGCGCGAGATGATCGAACTGCACAGCCTTGGCGTGGGGGCCGATTATTCCCAGCAGGACGTGACGCAGCTGGCCGAACTGCTGACCGGACTGGCCTATCACCCCCGGCAGACGGGCATCTTCCGTCCCGGCCAGTCCGAACCGGGGGCCGAGACGGTTCTGGGCGTCCGCTATGGCGGGGGGCGCGCCAGTCTGGACGACATTCGCGGGGTCATCGCCGACCTGGCCCACCATCCGGCGACCGCCCGGCATATCGCCCGCAAGATGGCTGTGCATTTCGTCGCGGACGAACCGCCGCAGCCGCTGGTCGACCGGCTGGCGGCCGTGTTCGCCGATACCGGCGGCGATCTGGGCGCGATGAACCTGGCGCTGGCAGAGGCGCCGGAACTGCGGCAGCAGTTCCGCCAGAAGATGCGGCAGCCCTTCGACTTTCTGGTGGCCGCCCTGCGCGGCCTTGGCGTCGACGGGCGGCAGGTCCGCGACATGAAGCCGGGCCAGCTGCAGCGTCTGTTGCTGCAGCCGATGACCGCGATGGGGCAGGCCTGGGGCAGCCCCCTGGGGCCCGACGGCTGGCCCGAGGATCAGGCGGCCTGGGCCAGCCCCCAAGGTCTGGCGATGCGCATCACCTGGGCGCTGAGCGCGCCGTCGCGGCTGACCGACCCGCTGCCCGACGCGCGGCAACTGCTGCGTGCGGCCTTGGGCGACACCGCGTCCGAGGCGCTGTCCTGGGCGGTCCCGCGCGCCGAAAGCCAGGCCGAGGGCGTGGCCCTGATCCTGGCCTCGGCCGATTTCAACCGGAGGTGACGCGATGCTCTCTCGGCGGCTGTTCCTGAAATCGACGGCGCTGATCGGCTGCTCGGCCGCCGCGCATCCGCTGCTGTCGTCGGCGACCTTCGCGGCGGCGCCGGGCGACAATCGCCTGGTCGTCATCATCCTGCGCGGCGCGATGGACGGGCTGGACGCGTTTCAGCCCTATGGCGACCCCGCACTTCGGGGGCTGCGCCAGACCCTGTCGCTTGGACCCGATCACGGCGCCACCGATCTGGACGGGTTCTTTGCGTTGCATCCGGGCCTGTCGGACCTGTTGCCGCTGTGGCAGGCAGGGCAACTGGCCTTCGCGCCTGCCGTCTCGACGCCCTATCGCGACAAGCGCAGCCATTTCGACGGCCAGACCATGCTGGAGGCCGGCACGGGCACCGACCTGGACCTGGATGCCCAGCAGGACGGCTGGCTGAACCGGCTGCTGCAGGCCATGCCGGGGCAGGCGTCGGAGACCGCCTATTCTGTAGGGATCTCGCAGATGCGCATCCTGCAGGGGCAGGCCCCGGCCAAAAGCTGGACCCCCAAGGCGCAGATGGACCTCAGCCCGCAGGCCGAGCAGCTGCTTACACGCATCTATCACGATGACCCGCTGTTCCGCGACGCCAGTGCGCAGGCGATGGAGATCGTGGCCAGCCTGTCGCCGGACCTTGCCACCGGCAAGCCGGGTCAGGACCACCTGGAGATCGCGCGTTTTGCCGCGGACCGCCTGAACGGCCAGACGCGGATCGCCAGCTTTTCAATCGGCGGGTGGGATACCCATGCGGGGCAGGCGGGGACGCTGCCGTGGATGCTGGGGCGGCTGGCCGACACGATCCTGACGCTGAAGGCGGATCTGGGCGCGAACTGGGACCGCACCACCGTCATGGCGATGACAGAGTTCGGACGCACCGTCCGCGAGAACGGATCGGCGGGGACCGATCACGGCACCGGGGGCACGCTGCTGGTGGCGGGGGGCGCAGTGCACGGCGGGCGGATGATGGGCGATTGGCCGGGTCTGGCAGAGGGCGATCTGTACGACGGGCGCGACCTGATGCCGCTTCGCGACATTCGCGCCTATGCGGCCTGGGCGATGCACGCCAAGTTCGGCATCGATCGTGCCACCCTGGAGGGGTCTGTCTTTCCTGGACTGGACATGGGGTCCGATCCGCGGATGACCGCCTGATCCTACATCTCGGCCACGCGGGACAGGCGGTCCTGAACCATGCCGCTGATGCGGGCCAGATCCGTCGCAAGCGCGTGGCCCGCGTTATAGTCGCGTGCAAGTGCGGTGGCCGCAGCCTCCAGCGCGGGGTCGTGCGCCGAGCGGGCCACGCCGGCCAGGAAGCGGGCGATATAGTCGATCTCGGTCGTGTCATGGGCGCTGGACAGCACCTCGGCCACATGGGCCAGGTCGTCGCGCAGGCCCGAGGGGTCGGGCTGGATCACGTCGTCGGGCAGCGCCCGCAGCGTCATCGCCCCGGTATCGGCGGGCAGCACCCGCAGGATCGCCTGCTGGAACACCGCCAGGCTCTCGACCGGCTTGGGCAGGAACCCGTCCGCACCCGCCGCCAGCGCCTCGGACGCGCGGTCGGGATCGCCGGACATCGCCAGGATCACCGGCACCCGCAGTTCGGCGGCGTGCAGTTCCGCGATCAGCGCGACCCCGTCGCCATCGGGCAGGCCCAGGTCGATCACCACCACCGCAGGACGATAGCTGCGCAGATGACGCGCCGCGGACCGCAGGCAATCCGCGCGGCGAATCCGCGCACCGGACTTGAGACACAGCAGCCGCACGGCCTCGCTGGCAAAGCGCGAATCCTCGATCACCAGCACCGTCAGGCCTGTCAGTGGTCTGTTGGGCAGCGACAAACGCCATTGCGGCAAGGGCTTGGGCGTGTCGGCCGTGATATCCGTCAGCATGTCTGTGTCCCCATCCACGTCTTCACGCCCAGTTAAGCCCCGATTCGCTAAGAACCGGTTAACGGCGATGCTTTTCCTTTCCCGCGGCGCGCCCAAGGCTTAGAACCGCCTGAAACGGAGGATGTGACGATGATCGGTCGCCTGAACCATGTCGCCATTGCCGTCCCCGACCTGCAGGCGGCGGCGGCACAGTACCAGACCACCTTGGGGGCCACCGTCGGCCCGCCGCAGGACGAACCCGACCACGGCGTGACCGTGGTGTTCATCGAACTGCCGAACACCAAGATCGAGCTTTTGTACCCTCTGGGCGACGACAGCCCGATCCGCGGGTTCCTGGACAAGAACCCGTCGGGCGGCATCCATCACATGTGCTTCGAGGTGGATGACATCATCGCCGCGCGCGACCACATGAAGACACAAGGCGCCCGCGTGCTGGGCACCGGAGAGCCGAAGATCGGCGCCCATGGCAAGCCCGTGCTGTTCCTGCACCCCAAGGATTTCAACGGCTGCCTGATCGAACTGGAGCAAATCTGATGAACTTGACCGGCGGTATCGTTCTGTTCGCCTCGCTGTGGTTCCTAACCCTGTTCTGCGTCATGCCCATCGGGCAGCGCAGTCAGGCCGATGCCGGAGAGGTCATTCCCGGCACCCATGCGGGCGCGCCGTCGGGCGTGAACTGGCGGCGCAAGCTGATCTGGACCACGGCCATCACCAGCGCCATCTGGGCCGTTCTGGCGTGGATCATCCTGGGCGGCGTGATCACGCGCGCGGATATCTCGAACCTGGACCAGTGGATCCGCTGATCATCTGGAACAGGTGAGTGAAGGCCGCCGCCGCCAGCAGCGGCACGGCGATGTTGACCACGGGGATGACCAGGCCCACCGCGACCAGCACGCCCGTCAGGGTCACGCGCGCCGAATGGGCGCGGCGCAGGTCGCTGGCCGGGCCTTCGTCCAGGTGGCGACGGGCGGCCATCTGAAAGAACTCGCGCCCCAGCAGCCAGCCGTTCGCGCCCAGGAACAGCAGGGGCGCAAAGGGGCCGATGAAGGGCGTCAGGAGCAGGCTGATCACCAGCACCCCCAGGACCGCCAGCACGACCGCCACGGATTCCAGCAGCCCGTCGAAGAAGTCCAGCGACGTGCCGCGGCGGTCCGGGTAATGGATCGCCTCGACCTTTTCGGCAACGGTTTCCGCGAAGAGGCCCGCAAAACCGGCGGCGACCGGGGCCATCAGGAAGATCCCCATCACCGGAAACAGCGCCAGCGATCCCCAGGACAGCACCTGACCGAACTCGATCTGGCCCAGCCAGGGCAGCGTGACCCCGCCCGGCAGCCACAGCCGCAGCGCCCAGAAGATCGCCGCCTGCAGGGCCACGAACAGCACCAGCGTCAGCCCGATGCCCAGCAGCACCAGCCGTAGCACCGATGGGCGCAGCAGGTCGGCCCAACCCCGCAGCAGGGCACGAAGGGGCATCATGGACGCCACTCGGTCTTGGCGGCGATGTCGGGGCGCGGGCGTTCCGGGGGCGGCGCGCCGCGGGTGCCGATATGGATCAGCCCCGCGACGCGCTCATGCGCCGCGATGCCCAGATGCGCCTGCGCGAAGGATTGGTCCAGCGCCGCAAAGCCCGTCAGCCAGGCGGCGCCCCAACCGGATGCCAGCGCCGCGTTGACCAGCCCCAGGCACAGCGCGCCCGTCGACAGGACCTGTTCCCATTCGGGAACCTTGGGGCTGTCGACCGGGGAGAAGACCACTGCCACGATCACCGGCGACGCCATGGCCGAGGCCGCCTTGTCCGCCGCCGCCTGATCCTGCCCCGCGGCCAGGACCGCGTCGCGCAGCCGCGGCGCCATCGCCTCCAGGGTCTGGCGACCCAGCACGACAAAGCGCCACGGCTCCAGCTTGCCATGATCGGGAACGCGGGCCGCCAGGGTCAGCAGATCGGCCAGCTGGTCAGGGTCCGGGCCCGGGCCGGTCATCATCTTGGGCGGGTGGGACCGGCGGGTGGCCAGAAACTGCAGGGCGGCGTCGTTGCGGTGGTCCATGCGGATCTCCTGTAAGATCAGGGGCGGAGGCCGAGAGGCTGGCCGCGGGCGGGCGGTCAGCCTTCCTTTTCGATGCGGTAATTGCCCTCGGGCAGGTTCAGCGCAAGGCGCAGTTCGGTCAGCTGATGCATGGACAGGGTAATGCGCACGACCTCTTCGCCGTCATCGCTCATCTGTTCCAGAATCACCCGGTCGTCAAAGCCCAGGATGACGACGTCCTCGTTCAGAGGGCGTGTCTGGGCCTCGGCCTCGTCGATCAGGGTGATCACGGTCGCGTCGAAGTCGTGTTCGATGGTGAACATCCGAATCTCCTTGGGAAAGGCCCGACAATCGCGTGAAAGGGGGGCTGCGGCAAGCGGTCGGGGTTTACGCCGGACGGGCAGGGGGTATTCTGCGCCGACAGGATCGCGCCGACGCCGGGGCGGCGCAACAGGGCAGGGACGATGGGACAGATGATGGCGCGCAGCTGGCTGGCAGGGTTGATCGCGGCAGTGGCCGTCGCGGGCTGTGCGCCGCTGCCCGCACCCGGCACCGCCACCATGCCCGCGCCCGTCCCGCAGGTCCCGGTCCTGCCGGCCCCGTCGGCCCCGCACGCGGCGACGCCGGACGGCGCTGCGCGCAGCTTTGTCCAGGTGATGCGCCGGATGGAGCCGGCCGTCCGCCAGGACTGCCTGAACCGCCGCACCGCGCCGATCAGCTGCGATTTCCTGTTCGTCGTCGACGACCGCCCGGGGCTGGAGCCGAACGCGTTCCAGACCGTCGACCGCAACGGGCGCCCGGTCGTGGGCTTTACCCTGTCACTGATCGCGCAGACCCAGAACCCGGACGAGATCGCCTTCGTCGTGGGGCACGAGGCCGCGCACCACATCCTGAACCACCTGGATCGCAAGTCCGGGGCGGCCACCGCCGCGGCCGTCGTCCTTGGCAGCCTAGCCTCCGCCTATGGCGGCGACACCGGCGCCATCGCCCGCGCGCAGGAGATCGGTGCATCGGTCGGCGCACGCTACTATTCCAAGGAATGGGAGCTGGAGGCGGACTATCTTGGCGCGATCATCACGCTGAACGCAGGCTATGATCCGATCTCCGGTTCGGGCCTGTTCCAGCGAATCCCCGATCCCGGAAACCACGTCCTGGGCACCCACCCGGCACGCGCGCAACGCCTGGCGCAGGTCCGCCGCGCGGTCGCCGACGTGCAGGCGGGGCGCATCCGCTAGGGCTGGTGGTGGGGTTGTGCCTGCGCCGCAACGCGACAACCTCCGGCTGCAATAAAATTCACGTGGTGAAAGGAAAAAGCTGGCATACCGGCGGTTTTCTGCTTTAGTCGGCAAAGGTTTGCACAAGACAGATCCTTGAATCGATACCATCCGGCGCTTCGGCGCCTTTTCTATGAAGGGGCGCCCATGATCGGGGTTGTCGTATGGAGCAGCGGGTCGCGTGAAAAGGCGATCATCTGGTGCGAAGATCAAGCAACGCTGGCCTATCTGCAGGGAACCGCGAATTTCGCCGGGCCCGGCGAATGGCCCCAGCCCGGTGATCTGGTCGAACTGGAAACCCGGACCGTCGGCAACCTGCGCCATGCCCTGAACGTGACCATGCTGTCGGAGAAAAGCTGTCTGCAGCTGCCGCGGATCCTGGCCGATTCGCAGCAGCAGCCGTCGCGGCCAGCCCTGCGCGTCGTGGCGCATCAGGATGCGGTCCCGAGCGGATCCGTGGCGTCGTCCACGCGGCGCCCGGCGACGACCTATGCGCGACCCCGCAGCGGGGCCGCACGCTAAGGGGGCGATCAGGCGCCGCGTGACAGTGCGGCGACCCCTGTGCGCGCCAGGTCGGTCAGACCTAGGGGACGCATCAGATCGGCAAAGGCCTCCAGCTTGGACGGCGTGCCGACCAATTCGAAGACAAAGCTTTCCAACGTTGAATCGACCACGTTCGCGCGAAAGATCTCGGCGATGCGCAACGCCTCGACGCGCTTGTCGCCGGTGCCACGCACCTTGAACAGGCCCAGTTCGCGTTCCACCACCGGCCCCTCGACCGTCAGGTCGTGGACCTCGTGGACGACCACGATGCGGCCCAGCTGCGCCTTGATCTGCTCGATCACCTCGGGGGTGCCGCGCGTGACCACCGTGATGCGCGAGCGGTGGCCGCTGTGGTCGACCTCGGCCACGGTCAGGCTGTCGATATTGTAGCCGCGCCCTGCGAACAGGCCGATCACCCGGGCCAGAACGCCCGGCTCGTTCTCGACCAGGACGGCCAAGGTATGGCTCTCCTCGCGCGGGGCGTGCGGATCGCGCAGGTCGTAGGCCGAATGGCTGGACATGCCCTTCTGGATGTTCAAAGCGTTCATGGTTCTGCTCTCTTTCCGGCCGGTCTCAGACCAGCACCGCGCCTTCGGATTCGATGACGCCCTGCGTCTCGGCCTCGCCCAGCAGCATCTCGTTATGCGGCTTGCCCGAGGGGATCATCGGGAAGCAGTTCTCGTGCTTCTCGACCAGCACGTCCAGGATGAAGGGGCCGTCGTAATCGATCATCTGCTGGATCGCGGCGTCCAGATCCTTGGGGTCGCGCACCTGCGCGCCGGCGCAGCCGAAGGCCTCGGCCAGCTTGACGAAATCGGGCAGGCTGTCGGACCAGGACTGGCTGTAGCGTTCGCCGTGCAGCAGCTGCTGCCACTGCCGCACCATGCCAAGGCGCTCGTTGTTCAGGATGAACTGCTTGACCGGCAGGCGGAACTGCACGGCCGTGCCCATCTCCTGCATGTTCATCAGCCAGCTGGCATCACCGGCGACGTTGATCACCAGTGCCTCGGGGTGGGCCATCTGCACGCCGATGGATGCAGGCAGGCCATAGCCCATCGTGCCCAGACCGCCCGAGGTCATCCAGCGGTTCGGCCCTTCAAAGCCCAGGTACTGTGCCGCCCACATCTGGTGCTGGCCGACCTCGGTGGTGATGTAGCGGTCGTGGCCCTTGGTCAGCGCCTCAAGCCGTTCCAGCGCGTGCTGCGGCTTGATGATCGTGTCGCTAGGGCGATAGGCCAGGCATTTTCGGGCCCGCCATTGCTCGATCTGGCCCCACCATTGCTGGACCGCGGCGCTGTTCGTCTTGCGGCCGCGCGATTTCCAGACCTTCAGCAGATCCTCCAGCACATGGCCCACGTCCCCGACGATCGGCACGTCGACGCGCACGACCTTGTTGATGGACGACGGGTCGATGTCGATATGCGCCTTGACCGATCCGGGGCTGAAATCCGCGATCCGCCCGGTGATCCGGTCGTCGAAGCGCGCGCCGATGTTGATCATCAGGTCGCAGCCGTGCATGGCTAGGTTCGCCTCGTAGGTGCCGTGCATCCCCAGCATGCCCAACCACTTGTCGCCCGATGCCGGATAGCAACCCAGCCCCATCAGCGTCGAGGTGACCGGAAAGCCCGTCGCTTCGGCCAGCTCGCGCAGCAGTTGGCTGGCGCCGGGACCCGAATTGATGACACCGCCGCCGGTATAGAGGATCGGACGCTCGGCCTGCTCGATCAGTTCGACCAGGCGGGTGATCGCGCCCAGATCGCCCTTCTTCGTCGGCTGATAGCGGCCGGTGTCGACCTGCTTTGGCCCGACATAGGTGCCGGTCGCGAACTGCACGTCCTTGGGGATGTCAATCAGCACCGGACCGGGACGGCCCGAGGTGGCGACGTGGAAACCCTTGTGGATGGTCGCGGCCAGCTTGTCCGTGTCCTTGACCAGCCAGTTGTGCTTGGTGCAGGGGCGGGTGATGCCGACCGTGTCGGCCTCCTGGAAGCCGTCGGTGCCGATCATGAAGGTCGGGACCTGGCCCGACAGCACGACCAGCGGGATCGAATCCAGCAGCGCGTCGGTCAGGCCGGTGACCGCGTTCGTGGCGCCGGGGCCCGACGTGACCAACACGACGCCCGGTTTCCCGGTCGCTCGGGCATAGCCCTCGGCCATGTGGACGGCGCCCTGTTCGTGGCGGACCAGGACGTGGGTGATGTCGTTCTGCTGAAAGATCTCGTCATAGATGGGTAGGACGGCCCCGCCCGGATAGCCGAATACGGTATCGACGCCCTGATCGCGCAGCGCCTCGACCACCATTCTCGCACCCGTCATTGTTCGGGACATCGTCTTGCTCCATCCATCAAAAACACCCGCAAAGCGCACCCGTCGCGGCCCCGCGTCGGCGCAACCTAGGGTCAGGTTCGGACAGGGTCAATGGCATTTGGTGGAGAAAGTGACGCAGGCACGCCGACAATTGAAACTTTATTTCGCGGTTTGACGGACGCTATCGGTCGAATTGCGGCAGCGCGATACGGGCGACCTGTTCGACGATCGGATCGACGGACAGGGGATGCGCTTCGTTCGAATGATCCTCGGGGTTGCCGATATCCTGCCAGACGCCACCCTTGTAGATCTCTAGCGCGCTGAAGCGGGCCTTGTAGTCCATCTTGCGGCTGCCCGGCACCCAATAGCCCAGATAGACATAGGGCAGGCCCGCGGCCCGCGCGATCTCGATATGGTCCAGGATGATGTAGGTGCCCATGCTGGCCGGCCGCAGCAGCGGATCGTAGAAGCTGTAGACAAGGCTCAGCCCGTCATCCAGCACGTCGGTCAGGCACACACCGGCCAGGTGATCGTCGCCCTGCGCCAGCGCCGGCATCGCATCGTCGCTGCACCGGTATTCGATGACGCGGGTCTTGACCGGCGTCTCTTCGATCATCGCGGCGAATTCAAAGATGTCCATGTCCGCCATGCCACCATCCGCATGGCGGCTGTCCAGATAACGGCGGAACAGTTCGAACTGATCCTCGGTCGCCCAGGCACTGGTGGCCAGGCGGCGCAGGGCGGCGTTGCGGGTGGTGATGCGGCGCTGCGTCTTGGAGGCGCGGAAATCGGCCACCCGGATGCGCGCCGACATGCAGGCCACGCAGCTTTCACAGCTGGGTCGGTAAAGCACGTTCTGCGACCGGCGGAATCCTTGCCGCGACAGCGCGTTGTTCAGTTCCGCCGCATTGTCGCCCTGCAGCGCGGTGAACAGCTTGCGTTCGGCCCGCCCGTGCAGGTACGGGCAGGGTTGTGGCGCGGTCACATAGAACTGCGGCGCATGGGGCAGCGTATGGCGCATCAGGTGCGCCCCTTGCAGCATCTGGTCAGGTCGCGACTGATCATGCGGGCGCAGAAGGTTCCGTATCGCGGGTTGGTGTGCGCGAAAGCCTAGCAACGATTTCCCGGCAGGCCAAGCGTGGAAAGCAGCGGGCCCGCCGGTTCCGCGCAACATGGTTTACCGCGCGTTGCGTTGACGGGCCGGGGCGACCCCGGCAAGGTGGCGCGCATGAGCTTTCAGACCCGCATCACCCGCCTTCCGCTGCCTGTCGACGCCGCCCGCGGGGCGGATGCGGCGGCGCTGTTCCCGACCCTGTCCGACCGGATGCGCGACCTGATCGCCGGCGCCGCGGGCAGCAGCCCCTATCTGGCTGGCCTGCTGCGGTCCGAGGCCGACTGGCTGCCCGATGCGCTGGACCATGACGACGTCGTCGCGCGCGAGACTGCGGGCCTGCAATCGCTGGACGCGGATGCCCTGGGCGTGGCGCTGCGCCGCGCCAAGCGGCGGGTGGCGCTGCTGGCGGCGTTGGCCGATCTGGGCGGCGTCTGGACGCTGGAGCAGGTGACCGGCGCGCTGTCCGACCTGGCCGACCGGGCCGTCGATCTGGCCCTGCGCGCCCATGTCGCGACCGAGATCCGTCGCGGCAAGCTGCCCGCCACGGACGCCGATGCGGGCGGCATCTTCGCGCTGGCGATGGGCAAGGGTGGCGCGCGCGAACTGAACTACAGCTCCGACATCGACCTGATCGTCCTGTTCGACGAGACCGCCTATGCCGAGGCCGACCAGATGGAGGCGCGTGCCGCCCTGATCCGGGCCACGCGGCGGATGGCCGCGACCCTGTCCGACGTGACCGATCACGGCTATGTCTTTCGCACCGACCTGCGGCTGCGGCCCGACGCGGCGGTGACGCCGGTCTGCATCTCGACCGCCGCGGCGCTGGCCTATTACGAGGCCGAGGGGCGGACCTGGGAACGCGCCGCCTTCATCAAGGCGCGCGCGGCGGCGGGCGACATCGCCGCGGGCGAACGGCTGCTGCGCGAATTGCGGCCGTTCGTCTGGCGCAAGCACCTGGATTTCGCGGCCATTCAGGACGCCCATGACATGCGGTTGCGCATCCGCGAACACAAGGGTCTGGGCGGGCGGCTGGAGGTGGCGGGCCACAACCTGAAACTGGGCCGCGGCGGCATCCGCGAAATCGAGTTCTTCACCCAGACCCGCCAGCTGATCGCGGGCGGGCGCGACCGCGACCTGCAATGCCGCGACACGGTCGGCGGGCTGGCGGCGCTGGCGGCCAAGAACTGGATCCCCCGGGACGTCGCAGAGGAACTGACGGCGCATTACCGCGACCATCGCGACATCGAACACCGCATCCAGATGGTGAACGACGCCCAGACCCACAGCCTGCCCAAGGACGATCAGGGGTTGGCCACGATCGCCGCCCTGATGGGCGAGGACGATCTCCAAGCCTGGTGCGCCCGGCTGAAATCGCGGCTGGAACGCGTGCATGCGCTGACCGAACGGTTCTTCGCCCCGACCGAACCGACCGAAAGCCTGCCCGACCTGTCGGACGAATCGCGGGCGGTGATCCAGCGCTGGCAGACCTATCCCGCGCTGCGGTCCGACCGGGCGCGCCAGATCTTTCGCCGGATCGAGGCGCCGCTCTTGTCGCGCATGGCCCGCGCGGGCCACCCGGCCGAGGCGTTGGCCCGCTTCGACAGTTTCCTGTCCGGCCTGCCTGCGGGGGTCCAGCTGTTCTCGCTGTTCGACGCCAATCCCCAGCTGATCGACCTGATCGTCGACATCTGCGGGACGGCGCCCGCGCTGGCCGCCTATCTGGCGCGCCATCCGTCCGTTCTGGACGGCGTGCTGGCAGGCAGCTTCTTCGCACCCTGGCCGCGGGAGGCCGGGTTGATTCAGGAACTGGACGCGGTCCTGCAACGGGCCCTGAGCCAGCCTGGCGGTGGCTATGAACGGGCGCTGGATGCGGCGCGGCGGTGGGCGCATGAATGGCAGTTCCGCATCGGCGTCCATCACCTGCGCGGCCTGATCGGCGCGGACGAGGCGGCGGTGCAATACGCGGACCTTGCGGGCGCCTGCGTGGCGGCGCTGCTGCCGGTGACCGCCGCAGATTTCGCGCGCCGCCATGGCCCGCCGCCGGGCCGTGGCGCGGTCGTGGTGGGCATGGGCTCCCTGGGCGCGCGGGTGCTGAACGCCGGGTCGGACCTGGACCTGATCGTGATCTATGACGCGGATGGGGTCGATGCCTCGGACGGGCCGCGCCCGCTGGCCGCGCGCCCCTATTACGCCCGGCTGACGCAGGCGATGGTCACCGCCCTGTCCGCGCCCACCGCCGAAGGCCGGCTGTACGAGGTCGACATGCGGCTGCGCCCGTCGGGGCGGCAGGGGCCGGTGGCGACCTCGATCGACAGCTTCGGCACCTACCAGATGACCGAGGCCTGGACATGGGAGCATCTGGCCCTGACCCGCGCGCGCTGCGTCGCGCAGATCGGACCCGATGCGGATATGCTGTGCCAGCAGATCGAGACCCTGCGCCTGAAAGTGCTGGCCGAACGCGGCACCGATCCGCGTGTTCTGCCCGACACAGGCCAGATGCGTGACCGCCTGTTCGCCGCGAAGCCGCCGGGCGGGGCCTTCGACGTGCGACAGGGGGCCGGGCGGCTGCAGGACATCGACCTGCTGGCGCAGAGCTGCGCCTTGCGGGCGGGCGATCCGGCGCGGTCGACGCTGGCGCAGTTGCGGGCGGGTCGCCGGGCGGGGCTGCTGACGACGGAACAGGCGGATCGCCTGTCGTCGATCTGGCGGGGATTGTGGCGCGTGCATGCCGCCGCCCGCCTGTTGACGGACAGGGCGCTGGACATGGACGTGATCGGGCGCGGAGGCCAGGATTTCCTGCTGCGCGAGGTGGAGGCCGACAGCCCCGATACCCTGCGTGATCGGCTGTCCGACGATTTCGCCACGGTGCAGGCCCTCGTCCAGGGACATCTGTCGGACGAAAGTCCGCCCGACTAGCCGCTGGCGGCGCGGTCCTGAGGATAGCGCATGGCATCCGGTTCGACTGCCGGCGCATCGATCTGGACCAGGTTGGGCTGTCCCGCGGTGGCCTGTCCGGCGCTGCTCTGCAGGTCCGCCGCCACCTCTGCCAGGGACCGGCCGCCGATCTGGCCCAGGACCGGGATCGAGACCATGCCCGGTGCCAGGGGGATGACGGGGGCATCCGCCGCCTCGACGAACAGGCCGTGGGCGGTCTTGTCCCAGTAGAAGGGCTTGGCCACGACCTCGTAGATGGCCTTCCATCCGGCCAGGCATCCAAGCGGAAAATAGAGATGGAGCGTTGGCACCCAAGGCATCAGATGGCGGTGCTTTGCCCCACTGACCGCACGCATGCCGACGAAGATGCTCAGCGCCTCGGACGCGACGAACAATCCGAACAGGCCGACGATCGCCCAAGAGCCTACCCCGGTTTCCAGCGGTGCGCGCAGCGGATGCGGCAGGCCAAAGGTCAGCAGCCAGAAGCTCCACAGGATCGGTGCCAGAAGGTATTGCGACAGCGCCCCCAAGAACTGGACCTGAAAGCCCCAGAAGCGCCACGCCCCCAGATCGCGGTAGAGCGCCGCAGGATCGCGCATGTGCACCGTCCAGGTCATCGCGTATCCCTTGAGCCAGCGCGACCGCTGCTTGACCCAGGGCAGGGCGCGGCAGTTCGCTTCCTCATCGGTCGTGGTCTCGATGATCTCTGTCCGGTATCCGCGCCGGGCCAGGCGGACGCCCAGATCGGCGTCCTCAGTCACGTTCCATGCATCCCATGCGCCGACCTGTTCCAGCAGGTGGCGGCGAAAGAACAGGGTGGTGCCGCCCAGGGGCACGATCAGCCCAAGCCGCGCGACCCCCGGCAGCAGGATGCGGAACCAGCTTGCGTATTCGATGGTAAAGCACCGCGCCAGCCAGTTGGTGCGCGGGTTATAGTAATCCAGCGCGCCCTGCAGGCATGCGACGTCCGCAGGCGCAACATGAAAACGGCGCGCGACCTTGTGCAGCTGATCGGGATCGGGTCGGTCCTCGGCGTCCCAGATGCCCACGATCTGGCCGCGGCAGAAGTTCAGCGCATAGTTCAGCGCCCGGGGCTTGGTCTTGATCGGCCCGTCCGGCACCCGCACGACGCGGATCCAATGCGGCAGGCGCACGCCGTCCAGCGCGCCCTCGGTGATCTCGTCGCTGGCCTCGATCACCAACAGGATGTCGGTCAGTTCCCGCGGATAGTCCAGACGTGCCAGCCGTGCGACCAGCTTGCCCGCGACGTCCTTTTCGTGAAACAGCGGCACCATGACCGAGATCAGCGGCAGCGCAGCCTCCATCAGCGGGGGGACGGGATGACCCTGTCGAATGGCCAGCGCATGGGCATCCTGCTCGCGCAGGGCCCGCCGCGCCGCCAGGAACGACGCCAGCTTCAGCCCGCTTTGCGTCAGCAGGGTCAGCACCGCCCAGAAGGTCAGAAGCCCCACGATCAGCGTCGGGATCAGGATCAGGCCGGCCGCGGTCAGGGCCAGCGCCGCGATCGCCAGGCGTGCCGTCCGGGCCTGATCCTGCGTGCGACAGCTTTCGATGGCGGGGACGCGCGTCTCCGCCTCGCGGATCAGGCGGGTCCGGCGGGAGTTCAGCACCCCGCCCTGGGCCTGGTCCGCACTGCACAGCAACATGCGGACCTGGCCGAACTGGCGCGGCAGCAGGGGCAGCACGGCCGCAAAATCATCGGGCCGCGCCGTCGCGATCCAGGTCACCCCGCCGATTCGCCGCCAAGGCAGCAGCCCGTGCGTCAGGCAGAACCCAGCCCCTGCGTCGTCGATCAGCCGCGGGTCGGCGGGCGTCACGTCGGGGTCGATGGCGGTGGTGCGCCACTGCCGCGACAGCGCGCGGGCCAGGGCGGCGGGCTGGACCATCCCTTGGGCCAGCAATACCTGGTCCAGCCGCAGGCTCAGCTTTTGCTGGATCACCGTCGCCTTGAGCAGGTCCCCCGCGTCGACCGCCCCGTCTTCCAGCAGGATCTGCCCAAGCGACCGGCGGTCGCGCGGCGCCAGCGTCGGCCCGCACAGGACCGCGCTGCCGGCGGTGGCCGGATCGGGCAGGTTGGCAGGCCGGGGCAGGGGGGCAGGCTGCGCCATGGTCGTTTCCCATCAGGATCGACCTGTCTTGGCACGTGATGCGTTAACAGAAGATTAAGCGATCCCGCGCGACCGGCAAAAACCGGTCGCACGGGACGAATTCGTCATCAGGCGCGGCGCGCGCGCATCGAATCGGTGAACCTCTTGAACAGGTACAGGCTGTCCTGGGGACCGGGTGAGGCCTCGGGGTGGTGCTGGACCGAAAAGACCGGCTTGTCCTGCATGCGGATGCCGCAGTTGCTGCCGTCGAACAGGCTGACATGGGTCTCGATCACGCCGACCGGCAGGCTTTGCGAATCGACGGCGAAACCGTGGTTCATCGAGGTGATCTCGACCTTGCCGGTCTCGACGTCGCGCACGGGGTGGTTTGCGCCGTGATGGCCGTGGCCCATCTTGACCGTCTTGGCACCAAGCGCCAGCGCCAGCATCTGGTGGCCCAGGCAGATCCCGAAGATCGGCATGTCGCGGGCCAGCAGGTCCTGGATCATCGGCACGGCATATTCGCCCGTGGCCGCCGGATCGCCGGGGCCGTTCGACAGGAACACGCCCTCGGGCTCGTGGGCCATCACCTCCTCGGCGGTGGCGGTGGCGGGCAGGACGGTGACGTCCGCGCCATGGGCCACCAGAGAGCGCAGGATGTTGCGTTTCGCACCGTAATCCAGCGCCACGACCTTGAACGGCTTGTCGCCGGGTGCGGTGCCGAAGCCTGCGCCCCATTCCCACGACCCCTGATCCCACCGATAGCTTTGCGCGCAGCTGACGCCGCGGGCCAGATCCAGGCCGACCAGGCCCTGCCAGTCGCGGGCGCGGGCGATCATCGCCTCGATATCGAAATTGCCGTCGGGATCATGCGCCAGGACGACATGGGGTGCACCCTGCTGACGGATCGCGCGGGTCAGTCGGCGGGTGTCCACGCCGCCGATGCCGATGCGGCCACGGCGGGCCATCCAGTCGGTCAGTTCGGACGTGCTGCGCCAGTTCGACGGCTCGGTCGGGTCCCACCGCACGACGATGCCGCTGGCGACCGGATCGGGCGCCTCGTCATCCTCCGGCGTGACGCCGGTATTGCCGATATGGGGAAAGGTGAAGGTCACGACCTGGCTGGCATAGGACGGATCGGTCATGATCTCCTGATAGCCGGTCATCGCGGTGTTGAAGACCAGTTCGGCGACGACCTCGCCGGGGGCGCCAAAGCCCATGCCATAGAAGACGGTCCCGTCGGCAAGCGCCAGGCAGGCGGTCGGTTTAGCAGCCATGTCGGCACCTCTGGAATGAAATCAGCCGGTGAATAGGGGGCGGACGCTCCAAGGTCAACCCGCAGCGGCCGGGGAGCCGCGCTTGAAACGCAGGCGCCGGGGGGCTAGATGCGGTTCTTTCGGGCGCATCCCGCGCCTTGGGTTGGAGACGAAGATGGATCTGCGCGCCAAGCTGCAAACCGCCACCAAAGAGGCGATGAAGGCCCGCGACAGCGCCCGGCTGTCGACGCTGCGCCTGATCGCCGCCGCCGTCAAGGACCGCGAGATCGCCGCGCGCAGCGGGGACACCGACGGCACCCTAACCGAGGGCGACCTGGTCATGATCCTGTCGCGCATGGTCAAGCAGCGCCAGGAATCGGCCAAGGCCTATGAGGAGGGCGGCCGTCTGGAGCTGGCCGCCAAGGAGGAGGACGAGATCGGCGTGATCCAGGAGTTCCTGCCGCGCCAGATGAACAGCGTCGAGACGACCGCCGCGATCGACGCGGCCATCGCCGATCTGGGTGCCGAGGGCATCCGCGACATGGGTCGCGTGATGGCCGCGCTGAAGGAGCGCCATGCCGGCCAGATGGATTTCGGTGCGGTGGGTCCGGCCGTCAAGGCGCGCCTGCTGGCCTGAAACCCGCGCGTCGCATCACGCGTTGTGCGGGCAGGAGGTGACCCCATGCCCGCACGATCCAAAGCCCAGCAACGCGCCGCAGGCGCCGCCCTGTCCGCCAAGCGCGGCGAGACGAAGGTCGGCGACCTGCAGGGCGCGTCCAAGGACATGTATCACAGCATGACCGATGCAGAGCTGGAAGACATTGCCAAGACCGACCACGACGACCTGCCGGACCGCGCCGACGACGACTAGCGCAGCCGCGCTAGCCGCCGCATCAGCTCGTCGCACAGGTCGCGGCGTTCATCGGGGGTCAGGAACGCGCCCAGCTCGATCTCGCGCTGGCCGTCGGACAGGGTCAGATAGGCCTCGACCGGACCATTGCGCAGGCCCGGGCGCACCCAATAGCTGTTGGTCTGCCACAGGCGCTCTGGACGTCCCGGATCGTTGCGCCGGATCTGCAGGCGGCTGCGGTCCATGACCAGCTCCTCTCGCGTCTGTCCGGTGCGATAGGTCTGGCGCAGGGCAATCCAGACCCCCCCCACCGTCAGCATCATGAAGGGCAGCAGCCCCCACAGCACCTGCGTCCCCAGAACCGCCAGGATCGGCAGCAGCAGCAGTGTGGCCGTCGTTCCGATGAACCAGACGAAGCCTCGTTTGGGCAGCGACCGGTGCGGCCACAGGGTCACGGTTTGCAAAAAGGCCCCGGACGTGTC
Source organism: Paracoccus sp. S4493 (assembly GCF_000967735.1). Lineage (NCBI taxonomy): Bacteria > Pseudomonadati > Pseudomonadota > Alphaproteobacteria > Rhodobacterales > Paracoccaceae > Paracoccus > Paracoccus sp. S4493. The sequence goes on along the minus strand of NZ_JXYF01000022.1, from coordinate 16,453 downwards.
CGGGGCCGTTTCTGTCCAACGATAGGGCATCGAGGGATGTGCCTCAGTGGGCCGGGCTGCGGTCCCAGTCCTCGCGCTTGGGCAGCTGCTCGAACGTGTGCTCGGGCGGGGGCGAGGGCAGGGTCCATTCCAGCGTGTCGGCGTACTCGTTCCAGTAGTTGTTCTGGGTGACGCGCTTGCCGGCGAACAGGGTGTAGAACATCACGCCGATGAAGAAGATGAACGACGCGAAGGACAGATAGGCGCCCCACGAGCTGATCGCGTTCCAGAAGGCGTATTCCACCGGATAGTCGATGTAGCGGCGGGGCATGCCCTGACGGCCCAGGAAGTGCTGGGGGAAGAAGGTCAGGTTCGCACCGATGAACATCGCCCAGAAGTGCAGCTTGCCGGCCCATTCCGGGTACTGGCGACCCGACATCTTGCCGATCCAGTAGTAGATGCCCGCAAAGATCGCGAAGACCGCGCCAAGCGACATCACGTAGTGGAAGTGCGCCACGACATAGTAGGTGTCGTGATACACGCGGTCCAGCGGTGCTTGGCTCAGCACCACGCCGGTCACGCCGCCGACGGTGAACAGGAACAGGAAGCCGAAGGCCCAGAGCATCGGCGTCTTGAACTCGACCGAGCCGCCCCACATCGTCGCGATCCACGAGAAGACCTTGATGCCCGTAGGCACGGCGATCGTCATCGTGGCCAGCATGAAGTAGCTCTGCTGGGTCAGCGACATGCCGACGGTGTACATGTGGTGCGCCCAGACGACGAAGCCCAGGATCCCGATCGCGGCCATCGCCAGTACCATCGGCAGGTAGCCGAAGATCGGCTTGCGCGAGAAGGTCGCGATGACGTGGCTGATGATGCCGAAGCCGGGTAGGATGATGATGTACACTTCCGGGTGGCCGAAGAACCACAAGATGTGCTGGTACAGCACCGGGTCACCGCCGCCGGCCGGGTTGAAGAAGTTCGTGCCGAAGTTGCGGTCCATCAGCAGCATGGTGATGGCGCCGGCCAGGACGGGCAGGGCCAGCAGGATCAGCCAGGCGGTGATGAACACCGACCAGGCGAACAGCGGCACCTTGAACAGCGTCATGCCGGGAGCGCGCATGTTCAGGAAGGTGGTGATGATGTTGATGGCACCGACGATCGACGAGGCGCCCGAGACGTGAACCGCGAAGATCGCGAGGTCGGTCGAATAGCCGCCCTCGGTCGTCGACAGCGGCGGGTACAGCACCCAGCCGATGCCCGAACCGGGCTGCTGGTTGCCGCCCGGTGCCAGCAGCGAGGCGATGCCCAGCAGCAGGCCCGCGACATAGAGCCAGTAGCTGAGGTTGTTCATCCGCGGGAAGCTCATGTCCGGTGCACCGATCTGCAGCGGCATGAAGTAGTTGCCGAAACCGCCGAACAGCGCCGGAATGACGACGAAGAACATCATCAGCACGCCATGATACGTGATCATGACGTTCCACAGGTGACCGTTGGGGGTGCATTCGGCCGCGGCATTCGCGAAGAATCGCGCGCCTTCCATGCACATGTACTGCACACCCGGCTCGTGCAGTTCCATCCGCATGTAGACGGTGAAGCTGACCGAGATCAGGCCCGCCAGGCCGGCGGTAAAAAGATAAAGAATACCAATGTCTTTGTGATTGGTGGACATGAACCAGCGGGTGAAGAACCCGCGTGTGTCATGATGGTCGTCGTGGCCGTGTGCGGCTGCGTCTGCCATACCCGAACTCCCTCAAGATGTCGTCGATCCGGCCTGTCGACCGTCATTATCACGCATTCTTTAGACCACCTGCGGGCACCGGGCAATGCGTCACAGTGGCCCCGGAGGCAAACGCCCCGGCCGGGTCCGAAAAACCCGGCCGGGGCGCCAAGGCGGCACGGGGCCGCGTCAGAGGGTCATTCGGCAGGCGCGTCCGGCGAAACCGAGGCCAGATAGGCCGCGACGTCCGCCTGGTTGCGGTTCAGCTTGAAGGTCATCTTGCTGCGGGCCGAATCGTCGCCCGACTTTTCCTTCACCCAGGCCGTTGGGTCGGTCACGTAGGCGACCAGCTCCTCCTCGGTCCAGACCATGTCCGGGTTGGCTTCCTTGGCGGCCAGCAGGCCGTCGCCATAGTTGAAGCCTTCCATATGGGCGATGGGCGCGCCGACGATGTTCCACAGGTTGGGACCGGTGGCACCGCCCTTGACGATGTCGGTCCCGCTGTCGTCCTGGATCATGTGGCAGGCGCGGCATTTGCGGAATTCGCCCTCGCCCGCGGCGGCGTCGCCCGCTTCCTGCGCGACGGCGGGGATGGCTAGGGTCGCGCCCAACAGGGCGCCGACAATGGCTGATTTCATGCGTAGTTCCTCGCTGGGCCCTGGAGGGGCCGTGGTCTCCCGAAGGGCACCGTAGGGCCAACGCGCCCCGGAAATCCAGCCATCGAAAGGTCGCATGGAAAGAATTGATCGCCGGCCTAGCCGAATGTGCGCGCAAAACCCTGGCGCAGCGCCACGTCCAGATCGGCCATCCCCACCGGCAGCCCCAGATCGACCAGCGAGGTCACGCCGTGCCCGCTGATCCCGCAGGGCACGATCCCGCCGTAATGCGACAGGTCGGGGTCCACGTTGACGGCGATGCCGTGAAAGCTGACCCATCGGCGCAGCTTGACGCCGATGGCGGCGATCTTGTCCTCGCGCATCTGGCCATCGGGCAGGGGGGGCTTGTCGGGACGCGGCACCCAGACGCCCACGCGCCCCTCGCGGATCTGGCCTGACACGCCGAAGCCGGCAAGCGCGTCGATCACCCACCCCTCCAGCTGTCCGACAAAGGCGCGCACGTCGCGGCCACGCCGGTTCAGGTCCAGCATGACATAGGCCACGCGCTGGCCCGGCCCGTGATAGGTGTACTGACCGCCCCGCCCGGTCTGGTGCACCGGAAAGCGCGCGTCCAGCAGGTCCTGGGGGCGGGCGCTGGTCCCGGCCGTGTACAGGGGCGGGTGTTCGACCAGCCAGACGGCCTCGAGGGCCTGGCCTGCATGGATCTGCGCCACGCGATCCTCCATCAGGGCCACGGCGTCGGAATGCGCGGTCAGGCCGCTGCTGATGATCCATTCAACCATGGTTGCGATGTGGCCTCTTCGTCCGTCCCCGTCAACATCCGTCGGCATCCGCAGAAACCGCTTTTCTTTGCAATCGGCCTCGGCTATCAGGCGCGCACTGCCCGGATGCGGCCGTGGCGGAATTGGTAGACGCGCAGCGTTGAGGTCGCTGTTCCTTAACCGGAGTGGAAGTTCGAGTCTTCTCGGCCGCACCAACTTCATTCGATTTTTCTCGCCAATTCAGTTGGTTGAGGGATGATTAGGTAAGTTGTTACACACCTAGTTCCACATAGTTGCGTGCGGTGGTGCCTCCAGCGGTGCTGATCTCAAAGCAATGCTACGCATCGTGGAGTCACTCCCCCCCCCCTGCATTGACTTCTGATATCTGGCCGTCTGTAAGGACTGGAATGCTCGTGTCACCGCCCGATACACCTGCTAGATCAAGAAATAGTCTTCCCATCTTCGCGTAAGTGTCAGCAACGACGTCGAGGGTGTCCTTTATGTTAGCGTCGCCCATCACAATGGGCTTGATGTAAACGAAGTGGCCGTTCAGACCTTCTACTTTTTCGATCCGACCAAGCTGTTCGTCCGCGTGTGAACCGTAAGGTCGCTTGTGTACTAGCGTGTTTCGTAGGTTAGAGACTTGCTCCAACCAGCCGGACACTTTGCACTTAGTTGATCCGTCTTTTCGCGCGAGGCATCCTTCTGATACGAGCTTGAGGATCAAGGGATCGATCGAAACGCTATCCCAATCGAGATCTTCGACTAACCGATTCATTCCATTAATTTTGTCGCGAAGGTTTAAGCGTCGTGCAATTAATAGCGCGAGATAATCCCTCGCTGCTCCAACATGAATAAAAAAAGAATGTACGTTCGCAATAAATGGTAAGTCCGCAGTAGTGGCGACGCCCGTACCTGGTTGCTGCTTGGATCTTATGGCGGCGATAAGAGCTTGGTGGTAATAACTGCAAATCGCGCCGACACAAATGTCCATTGAACGTAAGCTGTCACTTATATAATCAGCGTATCTTTCGTCAAATGTGGTTTTCGGTTTTTCCTTTTTTATTTCCGAAAAATTTGCTTCAGTACGCTCGCAGCGATAGCGTCTGATACGGTCTCGACCAATGTTCTTAGATATGTTGTGCCATACATCTGCGGGCCCTATTGAAACATCACTTTGCCCAGCACTCGCGCTTCGTAGAAACGTCGTTGCAATGCCACCCGAGACGTTGGTATTTTCGTATTGAACTGGACTAATACCAAGATGAGAAATGGCTGAGCGTAGCTCGCTATCAGAAAGGCTCGCAATAATGGTGGGGGCGCCAAAATATTCAATTGGACCTAGAGACCACTCGTTGTGATCTAGTTTCCAGGCCTTTATCCCGCCGGTGAAATTAAGACTTATCGCGTAATAATCGCTATCTGCCTCAATAAACTGATATTCAGTGATCGGCATTATATACCTCAGTATGAACGCGCAGGTAGCGTAACATGCATCACCGGCTAATCTAGCGCTGTATGAAGGTCCGGTTCCGCTTTTTGCCACTCGTAGCGCTTGCTAGTGTGAGCATCTCCGAGCCGGTACAGCGCAAAGCCGCTGGCGTACCCCGCATTGATGATGCCGAAACCCGTGCCGTTCAATGCCCTGCGCAATCGAGACATCGCGACCTTGAGCGCAAGGTAAGCCGCGCGTGGGTCGGTTGGGTAAGCGTCCACGTCCCGAAACATTGACGCCAGGATCTGCCGATTGCGCACGGGCTGCTTGCGGCCCCACAACGCGGCAATAACGCGAGCCTGCTGTTCAGGGATGCTGCAGCCCACAACTAGAGCCTCGCGTGTGATGTCGGATGGGGTCAGCCAGCGCCCACAGCAGGAGCAGGACAGGCCTTTGGCGCTCCCGGCAGGCTGCACCGCCTTAGCAAGCTTCAGGCGCCAGCCGATGCCATATCGCACCACCTGGACGCCTGGCAGCTTCCACATGATTTCGTCAACAGCCTTGCGCACGATCCGGAGCCCCTGATGATAGTCCGGCTGATCGACGTCGGCCCATCCGGTCGCAATCGCGTCGAGCAGTTGAGGGGTGGTTAGCCAAGATCCTCGGGCTCGCGCCAATGCATTGAGGACATCCTCCCCCTCCTCGCTGATCTGGCAATCGATGATCAGGTCCGGGAGCGGGGCAAGCGTCATCTCGCCTTGGCACATGGGACATCTGGACGTCATCACCGATAGCCGCGGCGCTTGGCTTCTGCGATCGCGCGCTGGATCGTCCGGGGATCGTTTCCTTGACCGGTACCGCGCAGCCAGGCTGAAACCTTGCCGCCCATCTTGGCGTCGAGATCTGTGACCAGGCGCCGCGCCAGATCGACATCGGCATCGGTGACACCTGCCTCGATCAGCTGATCCGTGGCCCGAGCACGATCGATTTCCAGCCGCTCAGGGTCGACGGCACCGAAAGTCGTATTGCCCTGCGCCTCGCGGGTCAGGTCCATGATCACCCGGACGTCCTCGGGGTCCATGGCGCTGTCGCGGAAATCGGACGCCAGCACCTCCCCCGCAGCGCGCCATTCCTCCGCTTGGGCAGCGTTGCCACCGGCATGAGCCGCCACGGCCCAGGGCTCGAACGTCGATGCGACGGCAGCCGCAGGATCGGGCAGTGCCTCAGTCGGGAACAAGCTGGAGGCGGACGCAGGATCAGACGCAGGTTTGGACTGCGGCGCCATGGTCACTGGCTTGGCGATCGGTCCGCTGCTGAATTGCTTAGGGGGGACCGCCCCTTGAGGCACGTCGGCAGGGAACAGCGAATGAGCGTGATCCGGGTCCATCATGCAACCTCGTTGCTGTCAGAGGTTTCCAGGAGGTCTAACCAGCCGGCGCGACAAATGTCAGCGGTCGATCGAGGCGCGCTTGTCCGGTTGCCCGTGGCGATGCGCTGAAGATTGCGCAGCGCGTGCCCTACAGCGTCCTGCTGGCCGACGCGGACAGAATTAAGGATACCCCCGGCAATGCGGGCCTTTTCACGCGTCGCGTCCTCGGATGCCTGCAAGTCGGCCAGGGCAGCGATAAGATCGGCCATCAGGCTATCGACACGCGTCGCCTTTGCGATGGTGTCGGCGGCATGAACCGCGGCGGCCGCGCGTGCCTCGGCCCGACGCTGGGCCTCGCCGCTGGCCTTGTCCTGTTGCTCTCGACGCTGGGCCGCGATCAATGCATCGACGAAAACGCTGCGATCTTTCTTAAGGTGCTTGATCTCCGACAGCACTACAGCGAGGGCTTCAGCCTTCTCCGGGCTCTCGACAGCCGCTAGCGCCCCCTGTTCTGCCTCGACCTGCTTGGCGGTCAACAGGCGATCGACAGCGTCCAGCTGCGCCTGCAAGCTCTTGGGTGTCGTGCGTTCCATCACAGTCCCACCGGGTATGCTTGGCCCGCCAGTCCGGCGAGTGTCTTGCCGGTCAGTTCAGGACCAGGCTGAATGAGGCTCTGCGCCAGGCTAGACAGCCGCACGGCACCCGGAAGGTGGTCGCGCAGAGGTTTGCCAGTGGCAATCAGTTCGCGGCGGATATCTGCCTCAGCGGCGTTGAGCCTCGTCAGCATCGGCCGAAGGTTCGCGATGGCGGTGTCTACCTGGGCCGCCGCCGTCATGAGTTCGGTTCGTTTCTCTGGGAATGGCATGATGAATTATCCTGTTGATGACGGAAGGTTCAGTCGTGGTTCGTCTGGTTGGGTTCAGGGGAGGTCATAACTACCGCCCGTCGGGTCGTACTCGCATTCCACGAAATCCACCCCGCGCGAGGACGATCGCGGCAGCACCGGGCGATAGTCGACGAAAGGCGCAGGAGGGGCGGGCGGGACGAAGGCTGCAGGCTTAGGCGCAGGTGTGGCTTGCGGTGCCGGTGGTGGAGCCGGACGAGTATCGACCGGAGGCGCGGCATCCATCAGCTGCGGGTTCTCTGCGATGTGCAGTGCCTCTGCCGCCATGGCGCGCTGCAGACGCTCTGCAAGGCCGGGGACGACCTCAGATGCCTGGGCGACCGCATCCAGGCGGGCCCGGATCATTCGCCATTCCAGTTCGACGAGTGCGTCAGGATCTGCCTCGATCGGGCGGTAGCGTGGGGCCATGTACGGTAGGACGGCGGCGTGGCAGTCCTTCTGCAGCGATGGGTCATCGGAGTTCTCGGCCAAGGCAATAAGGGCCTCGATCGGGCTATATGTCGGAAACCGCTCCCGGGCTCGGGCGACAAGTTCCGTCGCGGCGATCGTCCTAAGGTTCTGGGAGCCTTTCGGGCGTCCTGCGTTGGGTCGTGCGCCGCCTGAGGGCATGGTGAAACCTCATACATCTATCTGAAATCAAGAATCGCATGACAACCAGTGTAGCGTCAACCGATTGTTTTCGTTGTGAAATCCGCAACACAATTGGTGCGATACCCGCATCAAAAATTGTTTGTGGAGCGCAACCAAGCCAACCTAATCCATTGACCGAAAACACATCTTATGCGTGCATATCGGCAGGAAATTCCCTATTAGGTGATATCGAATGCGTGCTATTTTACTCTCTGCATTGCTCAGCTGGATGCCTGTCCATGCTGCCCAAGCCTATTGCTACGATCCCTCCTTTTCCGGGAGCGAGCCTAGCGGGCCGTTCTCGAAACCGAGCGTGCCGTACTGCTTGTCAGGTTACGGCTACAGCCGGGAGCACACGTGCGACGCTTGGGAGATCCAGGCGTATCAGGACGAAATCGATCGTTACATTCGAGATCTTCAATCCTATTCAGATGAAGCGTCAGACTTCGCAAACGAAGCGATCGACTATGCGAATGCCGTCACTGAATTTGCAGTCTGCCAGGCCAAGGAAGTCGCGGCGCAGCATGAATGATCAGCCACCACTGTAGCCTACAGGTGTCGACAAGTGTCGAGCCTGCTAAAACCGTCCCCACCTTGAACACCCCGTCTCTGGCTCATGGGTGATACCCCCACCCCACCCCCACACCCCTTAGGAAGGTGGTGGTGGGGGTGGCGGCAGTGGGTTATTTCACCCCCACCTCCCCACCTTGCCCCACCACGCGTTTTGAGGTGGGGAACATCGCAAGAGAAAACCCGACGCGGGGCCGGGTCATCACTTATGACTGGGGAAATCTGTGCTAGGTGGCTGCTAGTCCTCAACAGCCCACTCTCCTACAGCAATCACGGGGCGATCGTGCCCCTTCCCATCCTGCACTCGTTCTATTTTCAAGGCGCCGGTTGAAATCCACGTCTTGATCATCCTCTTGATCCTAGCCTTGTCGGTCTTATCGTTCGGATCGAGATCCAGCAGTGGACCGATAACATACCCCGCCCATTCATTAGCCTGGACGTTTTCCCTAAGCGCTTTCTGGTCAATGGCGTTCTGGACCCGCAGCAGATCTGCCACGGTGATGCCGTCGAATGTGTCTGGCGGTGTCCAGCTATCCGCTACTGCAACGAAATCCTCAGGACGATCGTCTGTCGAGTTGCCCAGTGCTTGGCCGGAAAGACGGAACCACCTTGCGGCTGATGCGGGAGCAAGGTTTGCCTTGGCGTCATCGACACGCACATAAGACCGGCGCTCATCACCAGAGATACCAAAGACCTCGGCTGTCTCAGTGTTCATTACATTGAGAACACGAGCGGCGCGAACCGCCCCGGCGATTGCTGACCCGCCCCGCGCGGCGTCGATGTCCGCATCAGCACCGTTCAGTTTGCGGCTGTGGTGCACCAGGTCGATCGCACAGCCCGTCCGGTCGGCGATCAGCGCGAATGCCTTTACAGCTGCGTCCATGGCCCCGTTGTCGTTCTCCGGCATGGAGTGAACTGAGACGAAGGGATCGACGATCAGCACGTCGATCTTTCGGGACCGAAGCGCCTCGATCAGTGCTGAAACGACCGGCTCAGCAATCATGGGTCCGGCAGGTGTCGCCTGTCCGATCTTGATCGGCATATCGCGACCGCTGTCGATGAACAGACGCCCATCGACATCTTCGGGCCCGATCCCATGGAATTCCATTGCAGCGATCATCCGACGCTCGAGTTCGACTGTCGGATCCTCACCGTTCCACAACCAGACCCGCAGCGGGCAATGGGGTTTGAGCCCAATGAGAGTGCGCCCTGTCGCCATAGCCAGAGCATCGGTGACGGTCAGTGTTGTCTTGCCGACGCCACCAGGTGCGATGGTCGCAGATGCGTACTGCCTGCAAAGGTGATGACCGTACAGCCATTCGCGTGGAGGCAACTTCGAGGGTGCGCGGTACACAAACGGCTTCGGATTGATAGATAGCAGGGGCCCGTTATTGATCATCGCACCTCGCACCTCGGCGCCATCGCATTCCAGGCTCGCGCCAAGTTGCGTCATGTGTCGGTGACGATCGCTCCAATGATCGCGCGCTGGAGCTTCCTGCTGGGCCTGCCACACAGCTTCCCAGTCATCGGGGGTCATGTCCTGGGCCATCACAGCGCCCCCTTGGGCTTCTTACGCCAGACGAAGAACAGCTGGCCGGCAACAGTCTGCCCAGGACGGAGAGAGAAGCCGGTGGCCTCCACAGAGCCGCCGACAGCGACTAGGTTTCCTGCCACGATGGCGTCAGGGGTCGGGAACGGCATCGGCCTATGCCCGCTCTGGGCAAGATGGGGGCAGCCTTCTGCCGCGATCTCTGCGCAACGCTTGTGGTTCGGAGCATTGAATGTCGCAAACCCCCAGTGGGACCCATCCTGCCTTTGCAGGCTGGGCTCACCAAGGCCGAACCAAAATCTGTCAGATGGATCAGTACTCTTCCCACAGATAGGACACAGCCATTGCGCCACGGCTCGGCGCGACCTTACAACGTGGAGATCCTCGAACAGCGGCTTTCCGGTCCCGGGAGCATGGCGTTGCCACAGCGCGGGCTTATTACCAGCCCATCGGCACGGCCGTACCTCGTATTGATTTTCGCCCTCCCAGGCCACCACGAATGGCACCACTGGTTGCGATGCACGCTTATCAGCCATGGTCGCACCCTCCGGCGATCAGTGCCTTGGACACTGGGTTGAGCGTTGCCTCCAGCCGATCGAGGTAGACGGACACGGAATGCAGGAAGCCGATCGCGTCGTATACCTCCTGCCGGCCATCCCGCACCTGGAAGCGCCCTTGCACCTCGTCGAACGAAGGGAACGTCCCAAAGATCGGCAGCAGGTACTTGTGTGACCAGCGCGAGGCGATGCCGCCGGACGCCTTGCGAATGACGATCGCTAGCAGGTCGGTAAGATCCTGGAGCATGATCACGTCACGGTCTGTGAGTTCGCCAATTTCTGCCGCCGTGTCGATCAGCGCGGCGATGCGAGCCTGCTGGAGCAGGTACTCGGGGTGCCCGTATGCCGATACAATCTGGGGCATGGTCATTTGTCCGAAATGCCGCGGAAACCTGATTTCCGGCATGGGGATAAGGTGTCGGTTCATCGGCAGGACGCGGATTGTGCGCCCATCAGTCGGGTCACGTTCAACTGGGCCATGCGGCAGCCGGACAGGAAGGGGAGCGAAGATTGCCATGTGCGCAGCCTTTTGTTGCGCGGGCGGCCATGCGGTGCTAAATTCACAACAGCGACGAAGTGAGTAAGCCCAACCGCCCTCGGTTCTGGAAACAGCGCCGGGGGTTTTGTTTCCCGGCTGGACGGTCAAGCGGCAGCTTTTCGTGCCGCTTTGGCATTCTCGATCACGGCAAGGATCTCGGAACGCGGCCAGCGGGATAGAGAGCCCAGCTTGACAGGCTTCGGAATGATCCCGTCACGCACCCAGCGCCACCAAGTGGGCTTCGCGATACCAAGGATTGCGCAACCTTCCTTATCGGTCAGAAGCGGATCGGCATGTTCGTATTGAGCGGTCATGATTGCCTCCATTCATCTGAAGGGATCATGCGGTATCGCTCCGTACTGGAGCAGTGGCGTTAATTTGGTCAGATTATAGGAGATATCAGGGAGGTGGTCAGGATAGTCTCACCTCGCCGCTGCATCTCGCGCGACCATGCATCCCAAGCTTCATTCCGACGGACACGAGCCTTGAGCCGTTTCTGGTGACGTTCCTCACGTAGGACTGCCCCAACTGCACGAGCTTCGATCTCCTCCCGGGTCAAGGTCTTTCGTCCACGACTTTTGACGGTTCCAGCTTCCTGCATAGCGACAGCAATCCTCAGAATGGCTGCCGCTTCACATAGCGGCCAGTGAGGGCGGCATAAGCTAACAGCGTAAGCAAACGATGCAGCATCCTCTGTGCAGATCGCCGCGCTGAATTTGTCAGCGATCCTCTTTCTCGCTGCCTTCTTTTCCAGCGTCCCGAATAGGCGGACAAGCCTCGCTGCATGCTCAGCACCGAACTCGGGAGTAAGTATTGTATCTTGACGACCCTCAAGAGATGGAAGCGCCACGTTGCTGATCCAGCGTGCAGCCAATGCGACGTCGCTAGCTTGCAAGCGGACTTCCCGATGATTGGCACGCCCCATTTCAGGCTGCTCCTTCTCGCAGCGTCACAACCTCAGCACTTGAGGGGATCTCTGCCGACCTGTCCCTTCCCGTCGTCACGAACCGGGCCCAGCGCTCCAGCCAAGGGCGGCGCACAGCCAACAGGTCTGATCGCTGGTAGGACGCCTCGACCTTGCCCATGACCGAGTGGGCCAGGATCATCTCACCCACGTCTCGGGGGCAGCCGTTCTCGGCAAGGTACACGCGCAGGCTCGATCGGAACCCATGAGGGCGCGCTTCCATTTCACGGCGCTCCATGAGGCGAGACAAAGACATGTCGCTCAGAACGCCGCCCCGGGGGCTGGGGAACAGCAAGCCGTCACGGGCCTGACGTTTGGCCTCCTCGATCAGCATCATCGCTTCAGGCGCCAGGGGAACTCTGAAAGGCTTGGCATCGCCCTTTCTACCTTTCATCAGATCTGCCGGCACTGTCAGCACGTCGCCAACGACATGTTCGACCCGCATCATTCGAACGGGCGCAGACCGCAGACCAGTCAGGATCAACAGGCGCAGTGCGAGATGGGTTGTTGAGCCGTCCGACAGCGACAAATAGAAAGCTGGCACATCCTGCCAGGATAGGGACGGGATGTTTTCGACCTGGTGGCCTTGCCCACCTAGCAGCGCCTTTGCCTTAAGGCAGGCTTGGATGTCTACCGGATAGCCCAGTGCCGCTGCATGGTTCATCACGATAGTGAGACGCTGCAGCGCCTTCTCAGCTGTTGCCGCCTTGGTTTTCCAGATCGGCTTGAGTGCATCTCGAATTGCAATCTGATCGATGTTTGAAACCGGATACTTACCCAGCTTCGGAAGAACATGGATCTCAAGAGGGCTGAACCACCGGCCTGCTTTGCCTTCGCCCTTGAGGTCCGCTTTCCTGGCCTCAAAGGCGTCGGCCGCGACGTCTGCCAGCAAGTGCAGGTTTCGTCCAGCTTCACGCCGCTGACGCTCTCGCTCTTGAATGGGGTCGAGGCCTTCTCTCGCGACCGTGCGCCACTTTGCGGCAGCAGCGCGCGCTTCTGCCAAGGAAACATCTGAGATCGAGCCTAGGCCCATATGCCGCAAACGACCATGAACGGACACTCGAAACATCCAACTGCCGACGTCCTTATCCTTCTTTAGCAGCCACAAACCTCCGCCGTCTCCGTACTTGCCGGCAGGCGATTGTCGTACATGAACCGCACTCAGCTTGTCGCGTGCCATACCACTCTCCGTTACACACTAGGTTCCACACCTGCAACGTATACGGGACGATAACACCTGACAATCGAATACACGGTAAGCACATAAGAATGCTGGATTTCTGAAATTCAGAACGGTGCGTAAGCAGATGCAATAACGGCTGATACGGGGTGCTTGTTCTAGTCGGTGTTTCTCGGCCGCACCAACCCCCCCTTTCATCGATGCCTTGACCCCGATAGCGTTCGGGTCATTCTGTCCCCCGACAACCGGGGATGGTCATGGCCACGTATGCCGCCACAGCGCGCGACCACAGATTTCGCTTTGACAGCCTGGCTGCGGTGATGGCCGCGGCCTCGCCGGAACGGTCGGGCGATCAGCTGGCCGGGATCGCGGCGGGCAGCGCGCTGGAACGCGTGGCGGCGCGGCGCGTGCTGATGGACCTGCCACTGTCCACGTTCCTCTCCGATGCGCTGGTTGCCTATGAGGATGACGAGGTCACACGCCTGATCATCGATGGCCACGACCGCGCGGCCTTTGCGCCGGTCGCGTCGATGACCGTGGGCGATCTGCGCGACTGGCTGCTGTCACCCGCCACGGACGGTGCGGCCCTGGCCGCCGTCGCCCCCGGCCTGACGCCGGAGATGGTGGCCGCGGTCAGCAAGCTGATGCGCAACCAAGACCTGATCCGCGTGGCGCGCAAGGTGCGGGTCGTCACGGCATTCCGGAACACCATCGGCGGGGCGGGGGTGCTGGCCTCGCGGCTGCAGCCCAACCATCCGGCGGATGACCCGCGCGGCATCGCGGTCGCGGTGCTGGACGGGCTGTTGCAGGGGGCGGGCGACGCGGTGATCGGGATCAACCCGGCGTCGGACAACTTGGTCAATTGCCACACCCTGCTGACCGCCCTGGACGAGATGCGCCAGGCGCTGGACATCCCAACGCAGACCTGCGTTCTGACCCATGTGACCAACGCCCTGACCCTGCTGGAGCGGGGCGCTCCGGTGGACCTGATTTTCCAGTCGGTCGCGGGCAGCCAGGCCGCCAACGAAGGTTTCGGCATCACCCTGTCGATGCTGGAGGAGGCCCATCAGGCGGGATTGGCGGCGGGGCGGGGCACGGTCGGCCAGAACGTGATGTATTTCGAGACGGGGCAGGGGTCCGCCCTGTCGGCCGACGCCCATCACGGTGTCGATCAGCAGACGATGGAGGCCCGCGCCCAGGGCGTCGCCCGCGCCTATGCGCCGCTGCTGGTCAATACCGTCGTGGGCTTCATCGGGCCGGAATACCTGTTCGACGGCAAGCAGATCATCCGTGCGGGGCTGGAGGATCATTTCTGCGGCAAGCTGCTGGGCCTGCCGATGGGGGTCGATGTCTGCTATACCAACCATGTCGAGGCCGACCAGGACGACATGGACACGCTGTCGGCGCTGCTGGCGCAGGCGGGGGTCAATTTCGTGATCGCCGTGCCGGGCGCCGACGACGTGATGCTGGGCTATCAAAGCCTGGCATTCGAGGACATCGCCTATCTGCGCGAAACCACCGGCCTGACCCCGGCACCCGAATTCGCGGCCTGGCTGGATGCGTTCGGCCTTGCGGGCGGGGCATTGCCCGATCCCGGCGCGATGGCCCGCCGCCTTGGGCTGTCCGCATGAGCGCGCCGGACCTGCGCCGCCTGTCCGCCCTGACACCGGCGCGGGTGCGGCTGCAGGCGGGGGCCGGGCCGACCGCCCTGCCGGACCTGCTGCGGTTTCAGCAGGACCACGCGGCGGCGCGCGATGCGATCCACGGGCAGGTGGATTGGGACGCGCTGGCGCAGGACCTTGGCCCGCTGCCGGTGCTGCGGGTGGACAGCATGGCGACCGACCGCGCCACCTATCTGCGCCGCCCCGACCTGGGGCGGCGGCTGGCGCCCCATGACCTGCCCCGGCTGGACGCGCCGCTGCAGGTGGTGATCGGGGACGGGCTGTCCGCGCCCGCGGTCATGGCGCAGGCCGCGGGCGTGGTGCGCGCGCTGCTCGCCTGCCTGCCGGAACTGGCGGGGCGTCCGGTGATTCTGGCGCAGGGCGCGCGGGTGGCCTTGGGCGATGCGATCGGGGCGGCCACGCGGGCGGGCATGGTGCTGATGCTGATCGGCGAACGGCCTGGACTGTCGGTGGCCGACAGCCTTGGCGCCTATCTGACCCATGCGCCTCGGATCGGGCTGCGCGACAACGCGCGCAACTGCGTGTCGAACATTCATCCGAACGGGGGGCTGTCCCATCAGGCCGCCGCCGAACGGCTGGCCTGGCTGGTGATGCAGGGGCGTCGGATCGGCGCGACGGGCATCGCGCTGAAAGACGAAAGCGGCGGCAGCGCCCTGCTGCCGCCACGGGCTTAGTCGGCGATCCGCGCCACGGCGGCACCGGCACCGGTCGCGATCTGCAGCGCGGCCCACTCCTTGGCGGCGTCGTTGCGGGCCGATGCGGCCTGCAGGCGTGCCGCCGCACGCTGGCGGTCGGCGTCCAGCAGATCGACCAGCGGCAGGGCGCCCGCCTCGAAGTTCGTGCGCGCCAGGGCATAGGCCCGGTCATAGCTGGCCGCCGCGCGGTCCAGCGCATCGACGCGCTGGCGCAGGCGGCGCAGGTTCGACTGGCTGGTCTGCACATCCTCGACCGAGGCCGCGACCTGACTGCGCCATGCCAGATCGGCCTGGCGCGCCTCGGACACGCGGCGGGTGCGGGTCGCGCCCAGGATGCCCTGGTTGGCCACCGGCAGGCTGATGCGCGGGCCAAAGCCCCAGCCCGTCGCCCCGCCCGTGTCGCTGACCGTGCCGGTCAGCGAGAGCGAGGGCAGCATGTCCGCCGTCGCGACCCCCACTGCCGCCAGCGCCTGCACCAGATCCTGCTGGGCCGCGCGCACGTCTGGACGGTTGCGCAGCAGTTCGGCCGGTACCCCGGTGCCGGGGCCGGGCGGGATGCGCAGCGCGCCCGATCCGCCCTGCATCTGCGACATCAGCGGCCCGGCCTGCTGGTTCAGCAGCGTCGACAGGCGATAGACCTGCGCGTTGAATTGCGCCTCGAAGGCGGGAAGGTCGGCCTGCGCGGTCTGCAGCAGAGCCTCGGTCTGGGCGATGTCGAAATCGGTGGCAAGGCCCAGGGCCTGGCTGTCGCGGGTGACGCGCAGGGTGGCCTGGCGCGCCTCGATCGTGTCGCGGGTCAGAGCCAGCGCCTGCTGGTTGTAGCGTGCGTCGGAATAGGCGCTGATGACCTCGGCCAGCCATGCCAGCCGGGTGACCTGGGCCAGCGCCTCGGCCGATGCGACGCCCGCAGCGGCCCCTTCGCGGGCACGGCGCGCGCCCCCGAACAGGTCGAACACGAAGCCCGCCGACAGGTTGGCGCTGCTGGAATAGCCGGTCGCCTGACCGTCGCCGCCCGACCGCACGCGGCTGGCCGATGCGGGCTCTCCGCTGATCTGGGCCGCAAGGGGCTGGGTCGCCTGAAGGTCGGCCGCCGCGGCACGGATGCGTTCGTTGGCGGTGATGATGTCCAGGCTGGTGTCCAGCCCGTCCGCGATCAGCCGCGACAGGGTGCGGTCCTGATAGCCCGACCAGAAGGCCGTGGTGCCGACCTGGCCCACGGGGCCGCCGCCGCCTTCGGCGAAGGCGCCCTGGACGCGGGTGTCGGGCAGGGCGGTGGGGTCGGGCCCCACCGCCGCGCAGGCGG